>DAIPXW010000008.1:0-17773 GCA_036783075.1 Candidatus Dormiibacterota bacterium
CTCGAACGCACCCTCGGTGCCCAACCGCGACATGCGCTCGGCGAAGCGGATCGTCACCTGCTGATCCTATCCAACTAGTGGACCCCCACAAGCGAGCCGCCGTCGACGCCGAGCGTCTGGCCGGTGATGTAGCCCGCCTGGCGCGAGCAGAGGAACGCGCACGCGGCCCCGAACTCCGCCGGATCTCCAAACCTCCTCATCGCCGAGGCTTCGGCGCTGCGCTTGAGCTGCTCGTCGAGGTTTCCCCCGCCCGAGGCGGCGATCTGCCGTATGCGGTCCGTGAGGATCTTGTCCGGGGCCAGACAGTTGACGGTGATCCCATCGGGGCCGAGCTCCAGGGAGAGGGTCTTCGCAAGGCCGGTGACCGCCGCGCGCAACGAGTTGGAGAGCGCGATGTTGGGAAGCGGCTGGCGGACGGATACCGACGTGATGAAGACGATGCGGCCCTGTCCCGACCGCTTCAGATCCGGCAGGGAAGCTTTGACCAGCCGCACGGCGCTCAGCAGCGTCAGGTGGAACGCGGGCTCCCAGCTCTCCAGCGGCGTGGTCTGGAACGTGCCGGGCGGAGGTCCGCCTGCGTTGACCACCAGGATGTCGAGGCCGCCGAGCGTTGTCGCGGCCACTTTGACCAGCGTTTCGACCTGGCCCTCCATCGAGACGTCGGCGGCGAGCGAGCCGGCGGCTTTGATGGCGTGAGCCGTCGCCTCGATCGAAGCCTTGTCGCGAGACGAGATGAACACGCGGGCGCCCTCGCCGGCGAGAGCCTCGGCGCAAGCGCGCCCGAGGCCCTTGCTCGCCGCCGTGACGAGGGCACGGCGGTCCTTCAGCCCAAGGTCCATGACGCAATTGTCGCGAGCCGGGCATGTTGGCGCGAGATTGTGAGCGGCATCGCGGCAACAAGATGTGACCCAAAAGCGGTCGTGGTGAGTTATCTGACCGGTGGGAATCCTGAACCGGATGCGGCGCGGCCAGAGGTCGTCCGACACGGGCTGGTGCTGCGAGAGCTGCGCGAGCGCGGCGTCGGCCGGCCGGCACGGCGCTTCCAACCACAGGATCGAGGCGTCTGACCGGACCCCGGATCGCGCCACCGTTCGGCCCCAGGCTGCGGTCGAGAAACCTTAAGCGTGCAGATGGCCGTTCAACGAGTTCAGTGGTTTCACGGCGGCAAGGGCACCTGCCAGTTCTGCGGGGCCGAGTCGAACCACCGTGCATGGTTCGCGACTTCCGACCGGGGCGGCAAGCTGCTCCTTTGCCGAGACTGCGCCCAGCGGGTGCGCGCAGACGTCGACGGCTTCCTGGGCAAGGCGATGAAGGCGTCTACCACCTCAGACGCGAGAGCGGAGCAAGGGCGTCCGCGCTAGCCAGCCGTGTTGACGGACGGCAAGGCCATCTTCGATCGGATTATCAAGTCGTGAGCTCGGCCAGTAGCCTCCACGACAAGGTGACGGAACTTCAGGTCGCTCTGAACGCGAGCAACTATGCCGACCCCAACCTTGCGCCGATTCTCAAGGACATCGCCGACTGTCTAGCGCTGGCGTCGCAGGCGATTAATGAGCTTTGGACGAAGACCCTACCTGTACCCAGGTTCCCCCCGGAGGTTGAGGATGAGATGCGCAGCCTGATCGCCGCCGCCAGGTCAGCGGTCGCAGACCTGCAGGCGGCGGCGCCTCCCGCCCATCAGGAGGAGATCGAGACGAACTGACCTTGGGACTGTGATTCAGTCACTAGGGGGAGCCCATCCAATGCCACGGTGAGACAGGTCCAGCGACTGCTACTGACCGACCTCAGCCGGCAGGCTTCAGGGTCACCCAGGCAACTGGCGGGCTGTAGACAAACTGCAGCTGCACTCCGCCGATGACGATGGTGCCTCCGCCTTTGGGCAGCGAATCGATGACCCATTGCAGCGCCTGGTCGGAAGCGGACCCATCAAACGGCAAGCTGGCCGAATCGCCCAGGAACCCTTCGACCACGGTGTCCGGCATGCCAAGAGTCGCAGCCTTCAGGTTCGCGACCCCCGTCCCCGGCCCTTCGAGGTCCACCGAGGCCAGCGCACTGCTCGCGGTCTTGGTACAGCGGTGGCGGGTCCACGTCGGGTGACTGGCCTGCACCACGACGCAATCGAAGCCCTGATCCAGGTAAAGCTGCACCGCCACGTCCTGGGTCAGGTTTGGGATGACGGCGACCGGGACCGGCTTGCTGGTCGGTGCCGGCCGCGCCGGCGCCGTAGAGACCGCCGGCGTCGGGCTGGGGGTCGCGGGCGCAGCCGCGGCAGTGGAATCTCCTCCGCAAGCGGCGAGGGCAATCAGAAGAACGGCCGCGGACAATGCCCGCGCAACGCCACGACTCTTGCCGATAGCTCCCGTCATCCTGGTTTGAATTCTGCACGCTGGCACCGTCGGGCCTTCTAACCGGACGTGTTCACGTACCACTCCGTGACGTACTGGAAGCGGTCGGACGGCTCGATCACCTTGTTCACACGCACGCCGTGGACTCGCTGCGAGACCGCGTAGTCGTAGCGCGCCGAGTACAGGAAGATCGCCGGGGCGGCGTCCGCCATCAGCATCTGGAAGTCGATGTAAGCGGCCAGGCGCGTCGGCTGGTCGACCGCCGCTCGGCCGCTCTCGAGGTCGCCGTCGATCACCCCCCAGCCGCGTGAGTACGCGAAGTTCAGGGTTCCGGGGTCGGCGCCGGAGTGCCACAGCGAATAGAGGTCGGGGTCGGGGCCGACGTCAAACGCCGCCAGCGCCATCTGGTAGTTCCGACCGATCAGGTAGTTCTGCACGAGCTGGGAGGCCGGCACCGGTTTGACGTCAGCCTCCACCCCGATCTGGAGGAGCTGCTGCGACAGAGCGTCGGCGATCTGGTGGTTGGGGTAGGAGTCGGGCGCGACCAACACGAACTTGAACGGCACGCCGTTCTTGGAGCGCAGCGTCGCGCCCGGCGCTATCACCCAGCCCGCCTTGTCGAGTGCCTGTGCTGCCGCCGTCGCATCGTATGGATGCAAGGTGGCGGCGGCGGCCGAGTATGCCCAGTCGCCGACGGGGATCGGGCTTGGGTCGGCGTCCGCCCGACCGGCCAGCACATCGTTCAGGATCCGCTGCCGGTCGACCGCCTGGACCAGCGCCAGACGGACCTTGGGGTCGCTGAAGAACTGCTTGCCGGCACCTTCGGCGTTGAAGCTGGCGAACGCGTTGGTGAACATCCTCGAATCGATCACCGACACGTCGCCGCGGCCCTGCAGGGCGTCGACCTCCTGCGGCTCAAGGCCGCCGACGAGATCGGCCACGCCCTGGCTGACGGCGCGGATCGCGCTCTGCGGATCCGACGACGGGTAGGTGCGGAGCACGAGGTGGTCCAGGTAGGGCTGCGGGTCGGCGTACTGATTCCGGTCGAGGTTGATGGCCAGGTCGCTGACCGCGGCGACCTTGAACGGGCCGGTTCCGAACGCCCTCACGCCGCTGTATGGGCTGGACGCGATCTGGGCCGGAGCCATGCCCCCGAACACGTGCTTGGCGATGATCCCGATGCGAAGTGCGAGCGGAAACGAGGCGCTCGGAGCGCGAAGTGTGAAAACCACCTGCCCCGGACCGCCCGGCCCGATCCCGACGAGCCTCCAGAACTCCGCGCCGGGCTGTGTGTACTCGACGTCCTGGAGGACGTGGTAGGTGAAGAGCACGTCGTCCGCGCTGAACGGCTGGCCGTCGGCCCATTTGACCCCGTTACGGATGTCGAAGGTGTAGGAGAGGTGGTCGGGGGAGACGGTCCAGTCGGAAGCGAGCAGGCCGACGACGTTCTGCTGAGAGTCGACGGTGGTGAGGCCCTGGTAGATCAGGCTGTCCACGTCTCTCGTGCTGTCGACCGTCTCGAACAACGGGTTGAGCGGCCCCGCCGCGCCGACGAGCGCCTCTATGGCCGTGCCGCCGCGCGCGGGCTTGGGCACGGTCGCGACCGGTTGGCAGGCGACGAGAGCGAGCACCGCCGCCAGCGCGGCGGTGACGAGGCGGCTACCCGAGGTTGCGAGCTCGCAGCGCGGTCAGCACCACCGAGCAGAAGAGGAACGCGACCACCAGCACCCACGTGGTCCAGTAGAGTTGGCGCTCCAACCCTCGGCGCGTTCGATAGCCGCCCCCAGTGCCGCCATCACCACCGCCGATCGTCCCACCGAGACCCGACGCCTTTGGTGTCTGGATCAGGACGCCGGCCATCAACAGGACCGCGATCACCGCCTCGGCGATGACGAGGATCTGCGCGACCTTTGCCATCGAACCCTCAGCTCCAGACCGACGAGAAGCGAGCCTCGATCGCCGCCCAGTTCAGCGTGTTGAACCAGGCCGTGACGTAGTCGGCGCGCTTGTTCTGGTACTTGAGGTAGTAGGCGTGCTCCCAGATGTCCACGCCGAGGATGGGCGTCAGCCCTTCCATGTAGGGGCTGTCCTGGTTCGGGTACGACTTGATCGACGGCTTGCCGGTCTTGTCGACGACGAACCAGGCCCAGCCGCTGCCGAACTGCCCGACCGCAGCCTTCGTGAGCTGCTCCTTGAAAGCGTCGTAGCTGCCAAACGTGGTCTTGATCGCCTCGCCCACGCGGCCGGCGGGGTTGCCGCCGCCACCGGGGCCCATGATGGTCCAGAAGATCGAGTGGTTCGAGTGGCCACCCGCGTTGTTGCGGATCGCCGTCCGGATGTCCTCCGGTACCTGGTCGATGCCCCAAAGGAGGTCCTCCACCGACTTCTTCGCCCACTCCGGGTGCTTCTCGAGGGCCGCGTTCGCGTTGTTCACGTACGCGGCGTGGTGCTTGTCGTGATGGATCTCCATCGTCTTGGCGTCGATGTGCGGCTCGAGCGCATCGAACGCGTACGGGAGCGGTGGTAGCTCAAATGCCATTGTGGGATCCCCCTTGTTTGAATCTGCTCAGTCGAGAAAGAGTCTAAGTGGTCGGCCGACCCGACTTGGAGCCCTGTGCCTTCACCTCGGCGGCTCGGCGGTCGATCTCGTCCTGGTCGCCCAGGTACTTCCAGGTCACCGGCTTGAAGTCCGCCCCGAGCTCGTACACCCTGGGCACTCCGGTCGGGATGTCCAGCTCGACCACCTGCTGCTCGCTCAGGCCGTCCAGGTGCTTGACCAGCGCCCTCAGGCTGTTGCCGTGGGCTGACACCAGAACGCTTGCGTGGGTCAACAGGTCCGGCAGTATCGAGTCGTACCAGTAGGGCAGCATCCGGTCCACCACGTCCTTCAGGCACTCGGCACCGGGCAGGAGCTCCGGCGGCAGCTTGGCGTACCGCCTGTCGTGGACCGGATGCCGCGGGTCGGAGAGCTCGAGCTCGGGCGGCCTGACGTCGTAGCTGCGGCGCCAGACTTTCACCTTCTCCTCGCCGAAACGCTCTGCGGTCTCCGCCTTGTTCAACCCCTGGAGGGAGCCGTAGTGCCGCTCGTTGAGGCGCCAGCTCCGGTGGACCGGGATCCACGTCAGCCCCATCTCGGCCAGCGCGAGGTCGGCGGTCTCGATCGCACGCACCAGGACCGACGTGTGCACCACGCCCGGTGCGAGGCCGGCCTCCGTCATCAGCCGGCCCGACTCGATCGCTTCGGAGACACCGCGCTCGCTCAACGGGACGTCGTGCCAGCCGGTGAAGAGGTTCTCGAGGTTCCATGTGCTCTGACCGTGTCGCAGCAGGATCAGCGTCCCGGGTCGGCTCCTATCGATGGCCGTACACCTCGGCCGTCACCTTGACGATGTGCGCGAACTCCGCGGCGTCCAGGCTTGCGCCCCCCACAAGGCAGCCGTCGCACAGCGGCAGCTCCACGTAGGACTCGACGTTGCTCGAGTTGACGCTCCCGCCGTACAGGACGCGGACTTTACGGGCGGCGCCGGCGCCGATCATCTCTCCAACCACGCGACGGATCAGCCTCATCGTCCGGTACGCGTGCTCGGGATCCGCGTTCTTCCCGCTCCCGATCGCCCACACCGGTTCGTAAGCGATCACCAGACGGGCCGAGTCGTCCGCCGAGCAGTTCGCAAGGCCTGCCTTGACCTGCGCGGCGACGACGTCATCGGACGTGCCCGCCTCGTATTGCTCTATCCGGTCGCCGACGCACATGATCACGTTGAGATCGCACCCAAGCGCGGCGGCGGCCTTCTTGGCAACCATGTCGTCCGTTTCGCCGAGATGGATCCGCCGCTCGGAGTGGCCGACGATGACCCAATCGCACCAGCCCTTGAGCATCGCCGGGGAGACCTCGCCCGTGTACGCGCCCGAAAGCTCCCAGAAGCAGTCCTGCGCTCCGAGCTTCACGCCTGATTCGGCCAGCACCTCCGAGACGCCGAGCAGCCAGGGGAAGGGCGGAAAGATGGCGACCTCGACCCGGTCGGCGTGGCCGCGCGCGACCGAGAGGACGCCCCGGACCAGGTCCAACGCATCGCCCGCATCGGCGGGATTCATCTTCCAGTTCGCAGCGACGAGCGGCATCGGCGCGACTCGAGACGACATCACGCCTCCTTGAGGATCGCGACGCCGGGGAGCTCTTTCCCTTCCAGGTACTCGAGGGTCGCCCCGCCCCCGGTCGAGACGTGCGAAAACCGCCCGGCGAGTCCGAGCGAATCGACCGCTCCGACGGTGTCGCCGCCCCCGACGAGCGTGTAGGCGCCCGAGCTCGCGATCGCCTCACCGATCGCTCGGGTCCCGTCGCTGAAGTCGCGGATCTCGGCGACTCCCATCGGGCCGTTCCAGACGATGGCGCCGGCGCCGTGGAGGCGCTCGCTGAACAGGGCCACGGATTTCGGGCCTATGTCCAGCGCCATCCAGCCTGCCTCGACAGCATCGGCATCCATGACTCGCAACGGTTGGCCTCCTTCCATCCGGCGCGCGCAGACGAGATCGACCGGGAGCAGCAGCTTCCGCCCGGCAGACTCGGCGACCTCCTTTGCGACCTGCAGCGCCGAATCCTCGACCAGTCCTGCGCCGGTCGGGTAGCCGCGTGCCTTGAAAAAGGTGTTGGCCATGGCGCCGCCGATCAAAAGCGCGTCCACCCTTGAAAGCAGGTGGCGGAGCACGCCGACCTTCGTCGATACCTTGGCCCCGCCAACCACCGCCAGCAGCGGCCGTCGCGGGTTGTCCAGCGCCTGGTGGAGCGCCGTCAGCTCCGCCTCCATCAGCTCACCGGCGAACGCCGGCAGGTAAGCCGCGACACCCACCACCGAAGCATGGGCCCGATGGGATGCTCCGAACGCGTCGTTGACATAAATCTCGCCCAGCGAAGCGAGCCGGTGCGCGAAATCGGGGTCGTTCGCCTCGTCCTCCGGATGAAAGCGGACGTTCTCCAGGAGAAGGACCTGCCCGTTCTGCAGCTTTCCGACCGCGGTGCGAGCCGGCTCGCCGACGCAGTCCTCGGCGAAATGCACCTCTCGGTCGAGCAGGCGCGCGAGGTGCAGGCCCACCGGCCGCAACGACAGGTCCGGCTCCACTCCTTTGGGGCGGCCCAGGTGAGACATCACGATCACCATCGCCCCGCGCTGGGCCAGGTGCTGGAGAGTCGGGATCGCCGCCCGGATCCGTGCGTCGTCCGTAATGGCGCCCTTCGACATCGGCACGTTGAGGTCCTCGCGCACGAGGACGCGCTTGCCTGCCACGTCAACCGAGGTGATGCAGGCCTTCAGAGTCGGTCAGCCATGTAGGTGATGAGGTCGACCATGCGGCAGCTGAAGCCCCATTCGTTGTCGTACCAGCTCACCACCTTGGCCCACTCGCCCCCGAGCATCAACGTCAGCGGCGCGTCGACGATCGACGAATGGGGGTTGCTCTTGAAATCGGACGACACGAGCTCCTCGTGGCTCACCGCGAGAATGCCCCGAAGCTCGCCGCTCGCCGCCTCGTCAAACGTGGCGTTGATTTCCTGCGCCGTCGTCGTTTTGGCGAGCTGAACGGTGAGGTCCACCACCGAAACGTCCAGCACCGGGACGCGAAACGCCATGCCGGCGAACTTGCCTGTCAGCTCCGGCAGGACCTCCGCCACGGCACGGTTTGCGCCGGTGGACGTGGGGATGATGTTGTCGGCCGCCGCCCGCGCGCGCCTGAGATCCTTGTGGGGAAGGTCCTGCAGCTTCTGGTCCGACGTGTAGGCGTGGATCGTGGTCATCATTCCGCGCTCGATCCCGAAAGCATCGTGCAGCACTTTCGCGACCGGGACAAAGCAGTTGGTCGTGCAGCTGGCGTTGGAGATCACGTTGTGGTTCTTGGGGTCATATCCCTTGTGGTTGATCCCCATCACGACCGTGTAGTCCTGGTTGGTTGCCGGCGCCGAGATGATCACCTTCCGCGCGCCGCCCTTGTCGATGTGGACGCGCGCCTTGGTTGCGTCGGTGAAGAGGCCTGTCGACTCGACCACGATGTCGACGCCGAGATCCTTCCACGGAAGCTCCGCGGGGTCCCTGTGGCTCAGGAACTTCACGGTGCGTCCATCGACCCTGATCGCGTCTCCGTCGGCGGACACCGCCGGACCGAAGGTGCCCAGCGCCGTGTCGTGCTTAAGCAGGTGCGCGAACGTCTTGGCGTCGCCGATGTCGTTGACAGCGACGATCTCGAGGTCCGGCTTCAGCTCGTGCGCAGCGCGATAGATGTTTCGACCGATTCTTCCGAAGCCGTTGATTCCGACCTTGATGGTCATCTGGGCGAGCTCCTAGTTTTTGGGCGGACAAAATCCCCCGAAGTGGACCGACGTAATACTAGCTAGCGTCGCCGGGGCAGCCGCGCTGAAGGAGCTCGCGGTTCCTTCTGAGATCTATGCGCTACGCCTCTCCCGTGCCGACGATGGGCCTGGGGCGGCCGAGCCCGCCAGCTCTTGCAGCCGGCGCAGGCGGTGGTTGACAGCGGACTTGGTCAGCTTCATGCGGCCCGCCAGCTCGACGAGGTTCAGCTCCGGGTTGGCCAGCCGCCAGCGGGCCATCTCGCGCAGCGCCGGCGGCAGGCGATTGAGCTTGCCGGTCGCCTCGAGATGCTCGATCGCTGCCGCCTGGCGCATCCCGGAGCCGATCGTCTTGCCGATGTTCGCCGTCTCGAAGTTCAGGCGACGGTTGACCTCGCCGCTGACCTCGCGCACGACCCTGACGTTCTCGAACTCCATCACCGCCCGGCTGGCCCCCATCAGGGAGAGAAGCCGCACGATCCCGTCGCCGTCCTTCATGTAGACGACGCACTGGCCGCCCCGCTCCATCGTCCCGACCCGCACACCGGAAGATTCGGCAAGGGCCGCGATCGCCGACGCCCACGACTGCGTCGGCGCCACGAACTCGAGGTGATAGCGCGAGCTCGGAGCGTTGACCGAGCCGCACCCGAGGAAGAGACCGCGAAGCATCGCCTTTCGATCGCACGCCGCCTCTGGGGCCGCCCTGGAGGCGGACTGGGTGAAAGCAGGGACGAGTGCCTTCGGCAGCGCAAGCTCTATGAAGAACGACATGCGCTTGCGGGTCTTCACGGCCTGGTACTTGGCCTCCATGTGCCCGACGGAGCGCCCAAGCCTGACGACCTTGCGAGCGACGGCGTTACGCAGCAGCGAGAAGTAGGCGGCCTGGTCTTCGCCCGACCGTTTGACGAGGCGTGCGCGCGAGCCGAAGTAGATCCCCAGCAGCTCGTTCAGCTGGCAGCATGAGCGCGCCGGCAACAGGCCGGCCATCTCGTTCTTGACGTCCGCCGAGAACGAAATTCCGTCCACCTCCCAGGAATGTGATGGCCGCCTCGACCCCGCCCGCAGTCTACTGTCGATATAACGGCTCAATGCCATAATCGGGTCACAGTTCAAAAAGTAGAACCACACAAGCTCCTTGCGCTGTACCACACGATGGTCATGGCGCGCGCCATCGGCCGGCGCCTGTGGTTGCTCAATCGCCTGTCCGGCGTCGCCGCCTCGTTCGGCGGCGAGGGCTTCGAGGCTGTTCAGGTGGCGGCCGCCGCGGCGCTGCGCCACGGCGTGGACTGGGTCGTCCCGCACCACCGAGATCTCGCGCTGTGCCTGGCGGTAGGGATGTCGCCGCTGGACGTGATGCTCGCCGTCCACGGACGTGCGGCCGACCCCGGTTCCGGGGGCCGCCAGCTGCCTGGAACGTTCGGGTTGCGAAGAGCTCGAATCGTCTCCACCTCCGGCCTCGCCGGGGACCACGTTCTCCACGCGGCGGGAATCGCTTACGCCAGCAAGCTGCGCGTCGCCGAGGAGGTCACCCTGGTCACCATCGGTGCGCGGGGCACCGGCAGTGGCGACTGGCACGAGGGGATCAACTTCGCGGCCGTCCACAGCCTGCCCCTGGTCTGCCTGGTGCAGGATGGCGGGCCCAGGGCGGCCGCGCCTCCCGGCCGCCACGATGCCGACCTCATCGTGTCACGGGCTGACGGATACGGCATCAACGGCGAGACGGTCGACGGCGGCGATTTCGCGGGCTCCTACATCACGCTCTCCCGGGCGGTTGAGCGCGCACGTGAGGGCCGAGGCCCAAGCCTTGTGCACGCGCGCGTCGCGCCGCTCACGGCGCTGAGCCCCGGCGGCGCCCGCCTGGCCCGGGAGCAGCTGGAGGCCGCGGCCGACGAGGATCCCATCGAGCAGATGCGCCGCCGCTTGCGCGAAGACCAGCTCCTCGACGAGGCGACCGACGACCAGGTGCAACGTGACTGCGCCGGCGTCGTCGGAGCCGCAGCGGACCAGGCTCTGCGCTCTCCCGCACCCGAACCGGCCGCGGCGCTGGACAATGTGTTCGCGAGGATGTGACCGATGCCCGAGATGAGGATGATCGAGGCGGTGCGCGCGGCCATGGCCGAGGAGATGGAGCGCGACGAGCGCGTGCTGATCATGGGCGAGGACGTGGGCCGCAAGGGAGGCGTGTTCGGTGCGACGGACGGCCTGTTCGCGCGCTTCGGCGAGGCGCGTGTGCTCGACACGCCCCTGGCCGAGTCGGGAATCGTCGGCGTTGCGATCGGGGCGGCTCTCAACGGCCTGATTCCGATCGCGGAGATACAGTTCGCCGACTTCATACACCCCGCTTTCGACCAGATCGTGAGCGAGGCGGCCCGGACCAGATACCGCTCCAACGGCGACTGGTCGGTGCCCATCGTGATCCGGGCGCCGTTCGGCGGAGGTGTGCACGGTGGGCTGTACCACTCCCAGTCGATCGAGGCTTTCTACGCCCACGTCCCCGGCCTGAAGGTGGTCATACCGAGCACGCCGGCCGACGCGCACGGGCTGCTCAAGTCCGCCATCCGCGACCCGGACCCGGTGCTGTTCCTGGAGCACAAAAAGGTCTACCGCCTCGTGACAGAGGAGGTGCCCGACACAGACCACCTCGTCCCCATCGGCCCTGCCGTTGTGCGCAGACCGGGCACCCGGCTTAGCTGCTTCGCGTGGGGCTTGATGACCCATTACTGCCTCGAGGCTGCGGAGAGTCTCGAGGCGGAAGGGGTCAGCATGGAGGTGGTGGACCTGCGGACCCTGGCGCCCCTCGACCGAACGACCATCCTTGAATCCGTGCGCCGGACCGGAAAGGCGATGGTGGTGCACGAGGACAACCTGACCGGCGGCTTCGGCGCCGAGATCGCCGCCATCATCTCGGAGCACGCTTTCGACGACCTCGACGGCCCGGTTGTGCGCGTGGCGGCGCCAGACATCCCCGCGATGCCGTTCAACACCCTGCAGGAAGAGTTCTTCATGCCCAACCCGCGGAAGATCGCCGAGGCGGCGAGAAAGCTTGCCGCCTACTAAGAGACGACCTGGCGTGAAAGAGGCAGGCGAAACCTCGCGTCCCGTCGCGCCCGCCCAGGCGGTGCCGAGGGAACTGCCCACGATCGGGCTCGAGGAGTACGCGCTGCGGCGCGAAGCGGTCGCGGCAGGCATGGAAGCAGCCGGGCTGGACGCCATCTGCGTCTTCTACCCCGCGCGCGTCGCCTACCTCACCGGGTTCCACCACATTCCCACCGAGCGCCCCATCGCGCTCGTAATCGGGCCCAACGCTTACGCGGCGCTCATCGTGCCGGCGGTCGAGAAGGAGCACGCCGAGTCGTCGACGTCACTCGACCGAGTCGAGGTGTACTTCGAGTACCCGGGAGCGGAGCACCCTATGGAGCGGGTCTCGACGATGCTCGGAGAGATCAACGCGAGGCCCCGCCGCACCGGCGCCGACCACGATGGGTACGTGCCGTACTGGGGCTATCGCGGGCCGCGCCTCAGCGACCTCATCGGGCATCCACCGTTTGACGCCGAGCTCATCATCGAATCGCTGCGTCGGGTGAAGTCCTCCGCCGAGATCGCTTGCATCCAGCTCAGCTGCGACTGGGCGGTGCGCGCGCATCACCGGATGCAGGGAGCGATCAAGACCGGGCTGACCGAGATCGAGTGCTACGCGCCCGGCGTCACCGAGACGCTTCGCGAGATGCTTCGCGAGATGCCTGGGTGGCGACCGCGCGGAGCGGACGGCACCGGCCTCACGTCTATGTTTGTCGCCGGCCGCTCGACGGCCATGCCACATGGTTTCGTGCAGGGCCACGGAATCCAGCGCGGCGACGTCCTGGTGAGCGGAGCCGGCGCCGACATCGACGGGTACCACAGCGAGCTGGAGAGGACGATGGTCGTGGGTGAGCCTTCGCGCGATCAGGCCCGCGCCTTCGACGCGATGCTCGCACTTCAGACGCGAGCCCTCGAGGTGATGGCGGCCGGTGTCACCGCGGCGGAGGTGGAGCTGGCCACCGTGCGCCTGGCACAGGAGCTCGGGGTCTCGGAGAGCCTGCGCCACCACGTCGGCCACTCGATCGGGCTCGAAGGGCACGAAGCCCCGTTCCTCGACCGCGGCGAGGACGCGGTGCTCGAGGAAGGGATGGTCTTCACCGTGGAGCCCGGCGTCTACGTCAAAGAGCTGGGTGGGTTCCGGCACTCCGACACCGTGGTCATCACCGCGGACGGAAACCGCGTCATGACCGACTACCCGCGCGAGCTGAAGGACCTCGTAATCACGCCGTGACCGACTCCGGCATCGGCCGGACCTTGCTGGTGAACATATGGAGCACCGTGGTGCCGTCGGTGGTATGGCGGCGCACGCGGTCGACTGCCATCGGGGGCAGCATGCCCTGGTCCTCCGCCGTCACCACGGTCTCCTTCGGGGCGACGGTCCTCCACACCTCACCGACCATCTCGCGGGGAAGGTTGCCGGGCACGTAGACGTACCTGCGGTTCGGGATGTGCTTGCGTGCCATCATCTCCGCTCTGGCGAACGCGTCATGGGCTGCGTAGTCCTTCAGGTACGGATCAGTGACCTCGAGCAGCTCGTGATGCTGGTTCGGGTAGCGGTTTCCCCGGTACAGGAATACGGCGCCACGGCCGGCCGCCGCTCGCCCGCTCTCGGCGAGCACGGCTTCAGCGGCCAGCTGGTCGTGAGGCAGGATGACGAGCACTTCGCCGGCCGACGGCCGGTTGCCCAGAGCGCCGGCGATGGACGAGGCGGCACGCTGCGGCCGGAATGGCACGGGGAACACGCTCGGGCGATGGCCGCGGCTGTAGCGGTAAGTCGCAAGGCCCGCGATCAAACCCAGCACGGTCAGGCCGCCGCCGAACTCGGTCGCGAGAGGTTTGGCGACCAGGTTGACCGCCCATGCGACGAACACGAGGGCCGTGGTTAGAACACCGACCGCATAGAAGGCGATCACCCCGAAGTTCCAGCTCTTGTACTCCCTCCAGCGCACGAGGTCGAGGCTGAGGCAGGTGAGTACAAATGTGCCGAGCAGGCCGAAGGCGTACAGGTCGCCAAGCAAGATGACGCTGCCTTTCGTTGCCACGACGATGATCAGCGGCAGCACGATCGCCGCAGTGATCGCCCAATGTGGCGTCCTGCGCCAGTGATTTCGCTTCTCCAGGGCTCGCGGCAAGAAGCCCATGCGAGTGAGAGCTATGAAGACGTGGTAGGCGCCGATGATCGCCGTGTTGCTGGCGAACACGAGCAGCAGCGAACCGGAGACCGCGACGACGTCACCGACGTATCGCCCGGCGACGTGCGCTCCGAGCAGCGAGATGAACTGGTTCGGGTCCGAGCTCGGGTTGAGGAGCGTGGTGGACCACAGCGTCAGCAACGGGCTCGTGATCGCCATGGTCAGCACCACCGCGCCCATCGCGCGGTACGCGGTCCAACGGCGCGGCAACCGCATTGCAGGCGCGAGCTGGGCGATGCTCTCGAGGCCCGAGAACGCGAGGAAAGCGGCGCCGTAGCCGGTCAGGAGCACGATCGGGGTGAGCCGTGGCCCGGTCGTGACCTGGCTGAAGCTGTGGATGATCCCGGCGGGACCGAGGTAGATCGCAGTGGCGATCACCACCGCGAACTGCCCGGCGGCCGCGAAGATGACGAACACGGCTGTCGTCCGAGCGCTCTCCTTGATGCCGAGGAAGTTCAGCACTCCGAGGGCCAGCAGAGCGGCGACGGTGGCGTGAATCGCCCAAGGCGTCAACCACGGGGCAACCACCGACAGGTAGAACGCGCCTGAGAGCGCGCTCAGGGCCGCGGTCAGGTAGTAGTCCACCAGGATGAACAACCCGCCCAGCAACCCCGCAAACGGGTGAAGCGCCTGGGAGGCGACGTTGACGACGCCGCCACCTTCGGGGTAGCGCCAGGTCACCTCGGCGTACTTGATACATAGAAGGACGAAAACGAACAGCGTCATCAGTACGAAGAGCGCCGACCTGTTCCTGAACGGCCCATACAGAATGCCCGGCACGTAGTAGATCGAGGTGCCGATGTCTGCGAACACCACAGCCCAGCACAGGAAGGCCCCGAGGCTCCCGCCGTGGAACTTGATCCTGCGGCGGGCGCGGGCACCATGGATGTTCACTCGCGGATCTCGGTGCGCTGCTCCGCGAGGTGCTGCTTGAGGGATTCGACGTCTGAGCGCAGCTGATTGACCGCACGCTGCGCGGCCCTGTCGTTGAGCTCCATATAGGCCACCGAAGCGAGATAGGTCTCCGCACGCTCGAGCTGCCGGATGGCTGCGCGCAGCACCTGGCGGCGCTCGTTGTCGGTCCTCGAATCCGGGAGCTGAACGATCGCGTTTCGCATGCTCCCAACCTAGGAGCCCAGGTGTTGGCTCTCCGTTTGGCGCTGGGCCGAAACCGTATGGATCTTGTATGAGTCGTGACCCGATCCTTTACCCTCGGCGTCGATGAGCCCGGAACACGTAGCCCGCCGCGGCCGCCGGCCCGGCGACCTCCGCGTCGTGGTCCGCCGGGCCGCCAAGCTCCCACGCACCCTGGGCGCGCCGTCGCTGTTCGCCGCCTGCTACGGCAACGTGGGGTCAAGCATCTACTACGCGCTCGGGGTGACGGCGGCCTTCGCGCTGGGGCTGACACCGCTGGCCCTCATCCTGGCCGGGCTGATCTTCGTCAGCACCGCGCTCAACTACGCCGAAGGCACCGCGGCGCTGCCGCACGCGGGCGGCAGCTCGAGCTTCGCGCGCCGGGCTTTCAACGGGCCCATCGGTTTTCTCGTCGGCTGGGTGCAATTGCTGAACTACACGGCGACAGTCTCCATCTCGTCTTACTTCGCGATCAGCTACCTCGGAGTGTTCGAGAAGTACTCGCCGCTCTTCTTCCAGCTGAAGCACAACGACCTCTGGCATGTGACCGCGACCGTGGTGCTGATCGGTGCCTTGATCGTGCTCAACGTCATCGGCATCCAGGAATCGAGCGCCCTCAACCTCGTCTTGGCGATGACCGACCTCGTGACGCAGCTGGTCCTGGTCGTCCTCGGCCTGATCCTTCTGCTGAACATCAGCACGGTCATCCACAACGTGCACTGGGGGGTGGCGCCGACGTGGGGCAACTTCCTTGCCAGCGTCTCGATCGCGATGGTCACCTATACGGGCATCGAGACCATCTCGAACATGTCCGAAGAGGCGAAGAACCCCGGGCGCAGCGTGCCTCGTGCCACATTCGCCGTGATCGTCGCGGTGCTGTTCGTGTCGGCCTTCCTGCCGACGATCGGCATGAGCGTCTTCCCCGTCCAGGCGGACCCCGCCACCCACGCCTACACGACGCAGCTTGCGACCACGTGGAAGAGCGACCCCGTCGCCGGCATCGTCACGGGCTTCAGCACGGTGTCATCGACGCTCGCGTTCTGGTCGGGCATCTGGGTCGGCATCCTCGCGTTCACCATCCTCGTGATCGCGACCAACGCGGGCTTGATCGGCATCTCGCGCCTCAGCTATTCGCTCGCGGGCGCCGACCTCCTGCCGCGCCGGTTCTCGCATCTGCATCCGAAATTCAAGACTCCGTACTTCTCGATCGTCATCTTCGGCATCGCCGCCGCGGTCCTGGTCCTGCCGGGAATCTTCGTCAGCGGTCACGAGATCGACCTGCTTGGTGCCGTCTACTCCCTCGCGGCGACATTCGCCTTCTGCTCAGCTCACCTGTCCGTCATGCGGCTCAGATTCGTCGAGCCCGACCTCTACCGCCCGTACCGCATGCCCGGGAACATCAAGTTCGGTCGCGACAGCATCCCGGTCATCTCGCTCGTGGGCGCGCTGGCGATCGGCACCGTCTTCACCCAGCTGATGTCTCAGAACATCTCCAACTCGACCTACATCTATCTCGGGTGGCTGGTGCTGGGCGGGATCAGCTTCGTCCTCTACCGCAGGCACCGGCACCAACCGCTGTGGGAGCCGCTCGAGGTGCCGCCGCCGCCGGACCGCGAGATCGACCGCCTGCCTCCACAGGCGCGCCCGCGGATCGCGCGCTACCACGTCGGCCGCCGCGAGCGCATCGCCGCCCACGCCGCCGCCGCACCCGAACGCCACCCCAGGCACCGCCCCGCGTGGCAGCTCGAGTTCGAGCTGTTCTTCGCTCGACACGGAGCGGTGCGGGGGCTGCTCATCGTGCTCGTCTTTGCGGCGACCAGCCTTCTCGCGGTCGGCGTGGACCTGTCCAGCTACGACCCGTTCGGCCCCGGCCTGCAGTGGTCACCGGGCCTCGTCGTGGTCTCGTTGCTGGCGGCCTATCTCCTGAACCGAAGCCACGGAGAGCAGTAGGGCCCGCGGTCCCTACCCCGACCCTGCGCGCCAGGCGCGAGGAGGGTGGGACTTACTGATTGCTCCCGCGAAGCGGGAGAGGGAGACTCTAAGCCTCGAGCCTGTAGCCGACCCCTGGTTCGTTGACGATGTAGCGCGGGTTGGCCGGGTCGTCGCCGAGCTTCTTGCGGATCTGGGCCACAACGTAGCGAGTGTTGTACTTGTCGCCCACCGCGTAGTCACCCCAGACCTGCCGGAGCAGGGTCGTATGCGTGACAGGCTTGCCGGCATGAACCGCCAGGTAGCGGAGCAGCTCGTACTCGGTGGGCGTCAGGTGAACAGGCTTTCCCTTGACCGAGACCAGGCGCCGTCCGAGGTCGACCAGCAGGTCGCCGGAACGGATGACAGGTTCCCCGGCCGGGACGTCCGCCTGGCGGCGCAGCACCGCCCGGATCCGCGCCACCAGCTCCTCGGTGCCGAACGGTTTGACGAGGTAGTCGTCCGCGCCCGCGTCGAGCGCGCGGACCTTGTCCTTCTCGCCCGGCATGACGGAAACCACGATCACGCCCGCCCGGGTCGCGGGCCTGAGCGCTCGAAGCGTCGCGAAACCGTCCATGCCCGGCAGACCCAGGTCGAGCAGGATCACGTCCGGGCGCCAGGCGGCGTTCTCGCGAATCGCCTCCTCCCCGCTGCCCACCGCGTGGACGTCGAAGTCGTGGTAGCGAAGCCCGGTGCGCAGAGCGCGCTGCATCTCCACCTCG
>DAIPXW010000009.1:0-17416 GCA_036783075.1 Candidatus Dormiibacterota bacterium
CCGTGGGGACCGGAAGGATCCTGGACAACGGCACCAAGGTGCCGATGGAGCTCAAAGTCGGCGACAAGGTGCTTTACGCCAAGTACGCCGGAAACGAATTCAAGCTCGACGAGATCGACTACCTGATCGTCTCGGAGAAGGACGTGCTCGCGGTCCTCTCTTCGAACGGCAAGAAGAAATAAGAGTCCACAAGAAGAGAAGGGAGTTCATATGGCAAAGACAGTCACATTCGACGTAGAGGCAAGACAGGCCCTCAAGAAGGGAATCGATGTCGTCGCCTCAGCGGTGCGCATCACCCTTGGCCCCAAGGGCCGCAACGTGGTCCTCGAGAAGAAGTTCGGCGCCCCGACCGTCACCAACGACGGCGTGACGATCGTGCGCGAGATCGAGCTCAAGGACCCGATGGAGAACACCGGCGCGCAGCTGCTGCGCGAGGTGGCGACCAAGACCAACGACGTGGCCGGTGACGGCACCACCACGGCGACGCTTCTGGCGCAGACCATGATCAACGAAGGCTTCCGCAACGTCACCGCGGGCGCCAACCCGATGCAGCTCAAGATCGGAATCGAGAAGGCCGTCGAGGCCGTCGTAGAAGAGATCAAGCGGCTGGCCGTACCCGTCAAGGGCCACGAGGACGTCGCTCACGTCGCGGCGATCTCGAGCCAGAGCGAGCAGATCGGCAAGCTCATCGCAGACGCCATGGACAAGGTTGGCAAGGACGGCGTGATCACCGTCGAGGACAACCAGGCCGTCGCGACCGAGCTCGAGGTCGTCGAGGGCATGCAGTTCGACCGCGGCTACGTGGCCGCCTACATGGTCACCAACCCCGACCGGATGGAGGCCGTCCTCGAGGAGCCCTACATCCTCATCACCGACCGGAAGATCTCCTCGATCCAGGAGCTTCTCCCGGTGCTCGAGCGCGTCGTTCAGCAGGGCAAGCCCTTGCTTATCGTCGCCGAGGACGTCGAGGGCGAGGCGCTCGCCACCCTTGTCGTCAACAAGCTCCGCGGCACCTTTACCGCCGTCGCCGTCAAGGCGCCGGGCTTCGGCGACCGCCGCAAGGCGATGCTCGAGGACATGGCCATCCTGACCGGTGGCACCGTCATCTCCGAGGACGCCGGCTTCAAGCTGGACCAGACCAAGGTCGAGCAGCTCGGCAAGGCGCGCCGCGTCACCGTCACCAAGGACGACACAACGATCGTCGAAGGCGCCGGTAAGGCCGAGCTGATCCAGGCTCGCATCAAGCAGATCAAGGCCCAGGTCGAGGAGACCACGTCCGACTTCGACAAGGAGAAGCTGCAGGAGCGGCTCGCGAAGCTCGCCGGCGGCGTCGCCGTCATCAAGGTCGGAGCCGCCACCGAGGTGGAGCAGAAAGAGAAGAAGCACCGCATCGAGGACGCGCTGAGCGCGACCAAGGCCGCGGTGGAAGAGGGCATCGTCGCGGGCGGCGGCACCGTGCTGCTGAACGCGCAGAAGAAGCTCGACGGCGGGCTCGGCCTGAAGGACGACCAGCTGACCGGGGTCAACATCGTCCGCAAGGCGCTCGAGGAGCCGGTCAAGCAGATCTGCCTGAACTCCGGCAAGGAAGGCTCCGTGATCATCGAGGAGATCCGCAAAGGCAAGGCGGGTCACGGGTACGACGCCCTGAACGACAAGTACGTCGACATGTTCGCCGCCGGGATCGTCGACCCGGCCAAGGTGACCCGGTCGGCGCTTCAGAACGCCGCGTCGATCGCCGCGATGGTGCTCACCACCGAAGCGATGGTGACCGAGATTCCCGAAGACAAGCGTGGCGGCGGTGGCGGCGGCATGGGTGGCATGTCCCCCGACATGATGTAAGGCTTCGGCCTAAGAGCTGCGACTCACACGAGCCCCTCGCTTCGGCGGGGGGCTCTTCTCTTTTCCGGCCGGCTCATCCACCGGGATCATCCCGCCCAGGCCCGCCATCCGCCGACCGGCCAGGGTGACGGCGAACGGGAGCACGAGCATGAACGTCGCGACCACGACCGAAAGCGAGTCGGGGAGATGACGCGGGTCTCGCAGGCCGAGGTAGGTCAGGTAGCCGCCGCCCGCGGCGGTGAGCAGGACGATCAGCGTGGCGACCCCGATCGCCCACCAGCGGTACTCGCGGTACAGGGGAGGGGCGGTGCGGCTGGCGAGCCGCAGGAGCCACCAGGCGGTGAGGCCGTTGAGGACCAGGCCGCTGAGGAGCGCGCAGGCTGCGATGCCCATGCGGAACTGTGCGAGGTGACCCATGACGAACGCCGAAGCGTTGACCGCGAGGATGCCCACGGGCGTGAGCACTCCCAGTGACAGCAACACCGATTCCCGCAGCCGCCTGGACCGGAACACCGTCCTAATTCTCCTTCTCCCCGTGGGGGGAGAGATCAGGAGGTCCCAACCTGCTTGCGCCCGGCGCGCAGAGGGTCAGGGTGAGGGGCTTACGTCAGTGGCCGCAGCCGCAGGCCTGGGCGCCGCCGGCGTCCTCACCCGTGTCGAACGAGTGCCCGCACGAGCACGAGTGCACCGCGTTCGGGTTGTGCACCGTGAACCCGGCTCCCATCAGGCTGTCCACGTAGTCGATCTCAGAACCCTTGATGTAGGGGGCGCTGAAGTCGTCGACGATCATCAGGACGCCGTCCTGCTCGATCACGAGGTCGTCCGGACGCCGGTTGTCGTCGAATGCCATCCCGTACTGCATCCCGGAGCAGCCGCCGCCGCTGACGAAGATGCGCAGCGCAAGCTGCGGGTTGCCCTCTTTGGCGAGTAGCTCTATAAGGCGCGACTGCGCGTCGGGGGTTAGTGAGACGACAGCTTGTTCGATCACGCCCCGGATGTTACCACGGCCTCGGCCAGCTTCCATGTCCCGCGCGCGGGACAGGTCCGTCGGGCCTAACCCCTGCCCAGCTTGAACCCGCGCTTGGCCGGCTTGGCTTCCGCGGCGGCCGAGGTGGACCCGGCGATCAGCTGCGCCAGCTGCTCCGCCCCGCGGGCGATGGCGCTCTTCGGGTCGGTGAGCACGAGGATCTCGCCTTTGACCGCCGCCTCGTCAGGCTTCGTCCCGTCGAAGTCGATCTCGACGGCGAGCTCCTGCTTGAGGGTGCGGACCACGTCCTCCTTGCTCACCACCGACTTCGGGACCTTGTTGTTGAGGGCGAGGATGACGCGCCCAGGGACGATGTTCAGCACGTTGGTGAAGATGTTGAGCAGCTCGCCCACGTCCTTGAGCGAGGACAGCTCGGGCGTGACGAGCACGAGCACCCTCTGCGAGTGGTCCAGGACGCTGATCACGATGTCGGTGAACGCGACACCGAGGTCGAAGACGATGTAGCGGAAGGCGTTGACCAGGATTCCCATCGCGCGGTTCACGAGGTCCACCGTGATCAGGTCGGCCTGCTCGGCGCGCAGCACGCCCGGCAGGAGCATCATGCCGCCCGGGTGGTGCAGGATCGCGCCGAGCACCGCCTCCTCGAAGTTCGCAGGGGGCACCTGGCTCGCGGCCGCGAGGCAGCCGGTCGGGGTGAGGTACGAGATCAGGGCGGCGTGGTTGTACGGCAGCGCCAGGTCGACCAGCAGGACCTCGCCAGGAAATCTCTTGCCCAGGGCGGCCGCCAGGTTGACGGCCACCGTCGTTCGGCCGGAGCCGCCCTTCGGCGAGTAGATGGCCACGGTCGAGGCCGCTTGCTCGGGCGCCACCATGCGGGCGCGGGCGATGAGGTTGGGGAGCGTGTCCTTGCGCTGCTCGACGAGCTTGGTGAGCTCGATGATCGCGTCGGAATCCGAGGGCAGCGTCTCGTAAAGCGTCTTGCGGTCGAGCGTGAGCAGCTTGCAATCCTCGAGGGCCCGCACGCTCGCGGTGCGGGTTTCTTCTGAGATGAGCGCCATCTCGCCGAAGAAGTCGTCCGGCCCCATGAGCGCGATGGTGATCGTATGGCCTGGCGACTCCTCGACGAAGACCTCGCACCGCCCAGACTCGACCACGAACATGGTGTCCCCGGGGTCGCCCTGGTGGACGATCACCGAGCCCTTGGTAGCCGAGGCCGGGGCAAGGCGCCGCGCAAGGGCGTGGAGGATGTTGTCGGGCAGGGTGAAGAAGATCGCGACGCGTTCCAGGATCTGGAACCGCTTCCTGAGCTCATCCGGTGAGCCCCCGCCGGACCGGTCTGTGTCGCTCACGCCGATGGAATTATAGGTGTGGGGTTTCCAAACCCCCCGCTCGAAGGGGCTGAGTTCGGGCCGCTGGTAGACTTTTCCGCCGTCGGTCCCGTGGTGTAGCCTGGCCAAACACGCGGCCCTGTCAAGGCCGAGAACGCCGGTTCGAATCCGGTCGGGACCGCCATCAGCCCCCGGCGAGCGCGGGTTTCGACGCTCACAAAGCGCTCCGGAGAGGTGGCCGAGTCCGGTTGAAGGCGACGGTCTCGAAAACCGTTATGGGTCACTGGCCCATCGAGAGTTCAAATCTCTCCCTCTCCGCCAGCCCGAAACTTGGGCTCAGCTGTTCATGCCTTCCGGCAGGTGTTTGCCCGGCACCCGGCCACGAACGGCCCAAGCGCGGCTGACCAAACCGATGGAGCCGTCCGGGGCTGTCGGCAGGCGGGAACGGATAAGAGCTCTGAGGCGATCGCGCTCTGGCTCAGAGAGGGACATGGCGTAAGCCGGTGCCGGAGCCTGTCCAGCCAGGAAGGGCGTCCAGTAGTCGTCGAAATCGCGAAAGCGCATGTCGACTTCGATTGCGGTCACGCCGACCTTGGTGAGGCCGCAGGCCGAGAAACACCCGGCGAGGGCGTCGGGCTCGCAAATCGGGAACCGTCGCCCCTCGTCGAGCTCGGCTGCCGCCGGATTCAACTCCAATGCCGCGTCCCAGAACGCGCGCATCATTCGCATTTCCCGGGCGTAGTCCCAGACATAGGCTGCGACCACACCCCCGGGCTTGACCACGCGCGTCATCTCCTGAGCGCCGCGCTGAGGATCGGGAACGAAGTTGAGCACGAGGGCGGCAGCCGCGGCGTCGAACGACGCGTCGTCAAACTCGAGCTTCAAGGCGTTTCCGACCGAGAACGACGCTCGCGGGTCGACAACCGCAGTCCTGGCGTGGTCGACGAACTGGGGAGATGGATCGATGCCATGAACCGAGGCGGGTTCCACAGTTGTGAGCAGGGTCGCAGTGAATGCGCCGGTCCCGCAGCCCACATCAAGCCACCGCCAGCCCGGTGAGGGTTGGAGCCAGCGAACGAAGTCCCGGGCCGCTTGGCGGCTCCAGCGTCCGACGTACCTCTCGTAGGCTTCCGCGTTCGCGAAGACGTCCGCTGTTGACAAGGCTCGGTCACGTTACGGCATGGCCCATCAGCTCGCCCGGAACAGATGTTGTTCGACGACTGACTACGCGGGTTCCGAACCCCGGACGCTTCGCTAGAGGAGGTGGTTCGGGTTGCCGGCAAACCCGACCGCGACCGTGATCGTGTCGTTGGCGGTCGTTCCCGCCGGGGTCGTGTACTGGAGGCTCCACCACCACCCGGCGGGATCCGAACCCGGGTTGTAGCCGGCGGGAATCGGCAGCTGGATGCGCAGCCAGTGCCCGTTGAAGAAGGTCACGCCGGCAGCCGTGGCCGACAAAGCCGCGGAGTTGAGGGCCTGCACGAGGCACGGCGGATTGGACGTCGGATTACCGAGGATGCACGCTGTCGGCGAGATGGGGTTGCTCCTGCTGACGCCCAGGTCGTAGATGCTGATCGTCTGTGGTGCGGGCGCCGTGGCCACAGCCCCTGAGGGGTTGAGGATCGCAAGGTTCACGAGACCACCTGAGGAGATGTCGCCGACGTCGTAGATGTAAACGGAGATGGTCTTGCCCGCGTAGTCGGGCGGGACCGAAAAGAGCGGAACCGCAAAAGTCCCGCCCGTCACCGGCGTGTAGATGGTCATGTCGTCCCAGCCGCTGACGGTGCAGGTGGCGCAGGGCTGACCCGTGGCGTCGAGGACGCGCACTGCGTAGCCCTTGTGGGCGATCGCGTTGCCTCCGGTGCCGGATATGGACCCATTCGCCTCGAGCGTGTCGATCCGGAGCCGGTAGATCCCGGGTGGGAGGTTTCCACCGACCGGTCCGTGCGCCGGGTCGTATACGACAAGGTCGGGGGCGGCGGGTTCGCGATAGTTGGCGACGTCAATCCAGGAGTGGTAGATCTGCATGTTGGTCGGGTTTCCGGATGGGTCGTACGTCTGCGCGATGTTCGCACCGCTGTTGATGTCGTGATAGAGCCCCGTCGACGTCACGGAGATCGGAAACACCGTCATCTGGCTGAGCTTCGTGTCAGCGGCCCGAATGAACTGATTGGCCACCGAGTAGACCGTGTAGCGCATGGCCGAGTAGTGGTTGTCCTGAGCAAGGCTTCCGAAGCTGTCCGTCTCGTGCATGAAGTAAGCGGCTCCCGGGCTGCACTGGTGGGCGGGCGAGCCGGCTCGCGCGTTCTCGCAGAAGTTGGGTGCGACCTCGGGTGCGAACGCAGCGTTGTAGACCTGGATCGAGCCTCCCACGGGCAGCACTACCCTGAAGTTCTCACCGCCCCGTGCAGGCAGCGTCGGGTCGGAGAGATCCGTGCCCGCCGTCGCACTGATCTGGTGAACGTCGGACGATGGCGGCACGAGGGCTGCCCCGTACTCGAATCCGGGGTTGGGCGTCAGGGCGTCGCCCTCCTGGCGATCGGTGGCCCAGGCCTCCGTCCTCATGAAGTAGAAGCCGCTCGATCCCAGCTGCGAGACTGTCGAGCCCACCTGGTTTCCCGGCTGGCCCAGGCTGATGGGTGGCAGGTACTGCGCGGTGGCCGTGCGCGAAACCTGAAAGGCACCGTGCTGCAGCACGCCGCCGAAGCCGATCGGAACGTTGCGGCTGACGGTGACCCGCAGCTCGTTGCTGTGGCCGCTCACCGCGGCCGCCACGACCGAAACGCCGTCGGCCGTGTCGCGGACGTCAAAGCCGTTGCGGCGGGCTTCGAGGATGGCCCGATCCACCGCGTCGTTGCCGGATCCGGGTGGAAACGCGTGCGCGGCGTCGAATTGATACGGCATATAGACGACACCGGAGAGGGCGGCGGCCGCCGCCGCCCGTTCTGCTGCCTCGCTCTGGATGTAAGCGATGCCCGAATCGATCGCCAACGCGAGAACGATGCACAGGGTGCCGATCATCACCGCCAGCAACACGACCGCCTGTCCGCGTTGGCTCGGGTTCTTCAAGACGTGACCGGGGTCATCCGCATCACGGCGTATGTGGACATCGACACGACGCCATAGCCCAGCAGCGGCGTCGTGTAATGCCATCGCACGCGAATACCAAGAGACGTCTCATCGGGCGGACTCTGCAGCCTGGCGTCGAGTGGAAACGTCTGCGTGGTCAGCGGGCGGCCCGTCCCGTCGAAAGCGTCGACAGGGTCGCCCGGTTGCATGGTTCCGTCAGAGCTCGTCACCGCGTAGATGTCGACCTCGTCGACTTTCGCGTAGGTGGTGACCTGCATCACGGCGAGCACGTTGTTCACGATCTCGCCGTCGATCTGGGCGGTCGTGGCCGAGGCGTTGGTCTGGCGCCCGCCGAGCTCGGTGGCCAGCCTCACCCCGGCGCGCACGGCATAGCCGGCCTTGATGTCATCCGAAATGAGGATGGTGACGTAAAGGCCGCCGAACACGAGCAGGGCGACGATCGGCACCGTGATGGCGAACTCGATCACCGCCTGCCCGCGCTCTTTCCTCGACATCAATACACCTGCGGTTCCAGCCGCAGGTAGTAGGTCGCGAGCAGGTGAGGGCTTGGAATGGAACCGAACACGCCCGTCTGCCACGGATACGTGTAATCGATCGTGATCCCCAGAAGATCGGCGGAGGTGCTCGAGACGTCGCGTGTCACCGGCGGCCATCCGATGCTGATCGCCGAGCCGTCCAGGCGGTATTGGTTCCTGTGTAGAGGGTCGATCGACGTCGTGCCGTCGGGGTTCTGGATCAGGCGGTAGATGTCGATCTCGTTGACGCGCGCCAACCGCGTGTGCCCCAGGCTCGAGTCGCGAACAACCGCCACGGCGAGGTCGTCCGCGTTGGGCGCGTTGCCCGCCTGTGACGCGACGCTGGCCGCCTCTCCCGCGGCGAACTCGGCTGAGCTCCGGCTGAACATGATCAGGGACGCCTCGAGGCTCGCCACGAACAGGAGCAGCATGACCGGGGCGATGAGCGCGAACTCCACGAGCGCCTGGCCGGGACTCCTCGTGGCCGTCCTCGCACGGGGGTCGCCCAAGCGGCGGTACGGGCGGGATCGACTCAGGCCCGGATGACGGATTTTCGAGGACATTCGACTACGATTGTCGTCCGCTGAACCGGTTTTCGTAATCAGAGCTGTTCCAGCCTAAAGGGGCTACGCGTGCTTTCGGGAGCAATCGAACGGTTAGGTGGCGGACCGAGTGGCAACTCTCGCCGCCTCATATTCTTTGCCGGTCTTTCCCTGGCCGTCCTCGCCTTCGTGCTGCTGCTGGGCCTCGGCCTGGCGGCCGTCGGCCGAACCGGCACGACGGGGCAGGTCGGCGTCGTGACGGTGACTCGTGACATCGGCCAGCGCCAGGTCCTCACCGCCGACGCGCTCACGATCTCGCAGCTGCCGCAATCAGCGGTTCCGCCTGGCGCGCTGCTGCGAATCACGGATGCCCGCGACACAGTCGCCCTGGTCACGATCCTGAAGGGTCAGACGGTCACGAGCAACATGGTCGCAGCCACCAGCGATCAGATCGCATCCGCGGGTTCGGCATATCTGCCGATACCCCAGGGCTACGTGGCCCGCGCGCTGCCGACCAACGAGCAGCAGGGCGTTGCCGGCTACATCGCGGCCGGTGACTACATCAATGTATCCGCGACCGTCCAGACTGCCACGTTCGTCCAGTCTGCGAACAATCCGAACCGCGTCGTCACCAGGACCGTCTTCACGAGCCTGTATGTCATCCGGGTCGGCCCTGAGCAGCAGCAGGACAGCCGCAGTGGTGCAGCCACCGGCGTGTCCGACAGCATCACCGTCGTGATGACCGAGTGCGACGCCGAGATCGCCGACTGGTTCATCAACAGCGGCGCGCGCCTCACCTACTTCCTTCTCTCCTACAAGGACTACGGCACCCCGCCGACCGCTCCGGATCCTGCGTGCCCGTCTTCGACGACGAGCAACAGCGCGCTGGGGCCCGCGCAGATCGACGCGAGGTACGGCTTCACAAAAGCCTGACATGACCTTCTATCGGCCCAGCCCTTGCCGCATGGAGCCCACCTAGCCCGTGGACTCGGAATCCACCGACCACGAACCGGCTCTTGAGCGCGAAGGGTTCGAAAGCCCATCCGCCGGCGAGTACGCGCAGCGGGTGGAGATCCTCGAAGGGTCGCCTGTGTTCAGCGGGCTCCCCACCCGCGTCCTGCGGATACTGGCCCGTCAGATGGAGCGCATCGAGATGCCGGCCGGTGAGACTGTGGTGGATATCGGAGAGCGGGATGAGTCGGTCTATTTCGTGGCCGCGGGCCGGTGCGAGTCTATGGTGGTCGCGGGTGTGCCGTCGTTCCCGGTCCGGACGCTCTCGTACGGTGATTCGTTTGGACTTGCCTCGGCAATCCTCGACGCCCCGCAGCCCGCGACGGTCACCACCATCGAGCCGACGGTTTTCTTCGTCCTCCCCAGCAAGAGCATTCGCTACACCCTCGAGCAGGTTCCCGAAGCACTGGCCCAGCTGGAGCGGTGGGCGGAGCAAACGCTTGAGAGCCACCGGCAGGCCCAGCTGCGCGCGACGTCGACCCTGTTGCCTAGGGGTGATGCCGTTGTCATCCCGGTCTACTCGGCGAGCGGCGGTTCCGGCCGGACCACGATCGCCGTGAACCTGGCAGCCGCGCTGGCGGCTGATGCGCCTGGCCGGGTGCTGCTCATCGACCTTTCCCTTCCGTATGCCCACGCTTCTCTGATCGCGAACCTGATCCCGACCGGATCGATGGCGACCTCAGGCGGCCTGAGTGGAGACGAGCTCGTGACCGCGCTCATGTCGTCGACTCTCTTCCATCCGAGCGGAATGATGGTCCTGCCGGGATCGACCCGCCCGGACGAGGCCGAGCTGGTCACCCCTGAGCTCGTGCGCCAGACGCTGGACGGTCTGGCCGGTCAGTTCTCGTACATCGTGGTCGATCTACCGGTCGCGCTCAACGATGTCGCTCTGACCGTCCTGGATCACGCCCAGCAGGTTGTGCTGGTCCTGACGCCGGACCTCTCCTCGCTGCATGGCGCCGGCGAAGCCGCCCACCTCATCGAGCAAGCGGTCGGGATTCCGGATCAGCTCATCACAATGGTGCTCAACAACCGCGCACCGAAGGCGGCCACCAGCCGGGCGGCTGTCGCACAGGCCATCGGCCGGACTCCCGATGTCGAGATCCGCTATGACGGCAACCGGCCGGACGGGGCGGCGCTGAGAGGCACGCTCAGCTTCGACGATCCCCGCAGCTCGGTACGGGCGGCGATGCTGGACCTCGTGGCGCGAGTCAGGGACCTGTCTGTAGCCCCGAACATCCAGGGCGCCGGCGCGTACGCTGCGCGTGATGGCGGACGGAGTTGATAGTGGCCGGAAAGACAGCTCGATGAGCATCCGCGCCCGGCTGGCGCAGCGCCGCGACCTCACCCTTCCCGCCACGCCGTCAGCGGCCGTTCCCGGTCCAAGCCTGGCGACGCCGGCCGCCATGCCCTCTGAGCACCGCGACAGCATCAACCTGGGAATCCAGCTGACCCCTGCCATTCAGCAGCTGAAGTCGTCCATTCATCAGCTGTTGCTGGAACGCCATGCGGACGATCACCTCGACGTCGCCGATCGCGGTCGTGTCCGCTCGATCATCGCGGGGCTCACCGACAGCTTCGTTCGGGCCAACCAGGTCAGCCTGAGCCGCCTTGACTACGACAACCTGATCGCGTCCCTGCTCGACGACGTCCTCGGGCTGGGGCCGCTGGAGCATCTGCTCAACGACCCAGAGGTCAGCGAGATCATGGTCAACAACGCGCGCCAGGTCTTTGTCGAGCGGCGCGGGACGATCGCTTTGAGCTCGGTCAAGTTCCAGAGCGACCAGCAGCTGATGCAGGTCATCCAGCGCATCGTCGGAAGCGTCGGCCGGAGGGTCGACGAGAGCTCGCCGATGGTTGACGCGCGCCTCAACGACGGCTCGCGGGTCAACGTCGTTCTTCCACCGCTCGTGCTGAGAGGGCCGGCGCTGACGATCCGGAAGTTCTCGAAAACACGGCTGACTTCCGATAACCTGGTCGACCAGGGGTCGGCCTCGACTGGAATGATCGAGTACCTCCGGGCCGCGGTCCGCTCGCGTTTGAGCGTCATCGTGTCCGGCGGGACCTCATCCGGAAAGACGACGTTGTTGAACGTGCTGTCGGGCTTCATTCCCGGCAGCGAGCGGATCATCACGATCGAGGATGCCGCGGAGCTTCAGCTTCAGCTCGAAAACCTCATCACCATGGAGGCGCGGCCTGCCAATGTCGAGAGCACCGGTGCCGTCACCATCCGGGACCTCGTGCGGAATGCGCTGCGCATGCGGCCGGATCGCATCATCGTCGGTGAGTGCCGTGGTGGGGAGGCCCTCGACATGCTGCAGGCGATGAACACAGGTCACGAGGGATCGCTGAGCACTGTCCACGCCAACTCGCCGAAGGATGCCATCGGACGCTTGGAGACGATGGCGCTCATGGCCGGCGCAGACCTTCCAGCGGCGGCGATCGTTCGCCAGATCGCCGCGGCCGTGGACGTGATCGTGCAGGTGCAGCGGCTGCGTGGAGGGCGCCGGCGCATCGTCAGCATCGCGGAGGTCGCCGGGCTGCGCGACGGCGACATCCAGCTCCAGGAGCTGTTCGCCTTCAACCAGGTGGGCATTTCGCCCGATGGTGAGGCCATCGGCTATCACACGGCCACCGGTGCCCAATCGATCTTCGCTGAACATTTCCAGGTCAGCGGCGAGGACGTCACGGAGTCGATCTTCAAACCGACTCCAAAACCGCCCGCGATGGATCAGGCGCCGGCGAAACCTCATGCGCATAACGTCCACTGACGCAGCGCGCGCGACGCGTCGGTGAGCCTGCCTCTCATCATCGGGCTTGCCGCCGTGGCGGGACTCGGCGTTTTCCTGGCTCTGGTGTCTCTTCCCACCGGCGCGACCGATCGGCGGCCACGAGCCGGTGCTCGGCCCCGGCGCGACGAGCGGCGCGAACGACAGTCCAGGATCGGCCCTCCGGCTGCGGCGAAATCAGGCGCGCAGGCGGCTGCGTCGCGCGTGCTGAGCAGCGCTCCCGGCCTCTCGGACATGCTGGTGGCTGCCGGAGTGAAGCTCCGGCCGTCCGAGTTCCTGGGCATCCAGCTGGCGCTCGCTCTGGCGCTCGCCGCCATCGGCACTTTGCGATTCGGCCAGCTGTTGCCCGCGGTGTTGATGGGCGCGCTTGGATGGGTGATCCCCACCATCTACCTCCGGGTGCGGCACGGACGGATGCAATCCGTGATCAACGCTCAGCTCAGTGGGACGCTGACCACCCTTGCCAACAGCCTCAAGGCCGGTCTCAACCTGCCACAGGCTCTCGACAGCGTGGCGCGATCCGGGACACCTCCGATGTCGGACGAGTTCGCCCGGGTCGTGCGGGAGCTCTCGATGGGCGCGACCCTCGAGCTGGCGCTCAACAACCTGATCCGGCGAACGAGAAACGAGGACCTCGAGCTTGCGGTCACGGCCATCCTCATCCAGAACACCGTCGGCGGAAACCTCGTGAACGTCCTTGACAGCATCGAGGAGACGATCCGCACCCGGGTCGGAATCCAGAATGAGCTGGCTACGCTCACCGCTCAGACGCGGGCGTCCGCCTGGGTCATCACGCTGCTGCCGATCGGGCTCGCGATGCTTCTGCTCTTCGTGGCTCCCAGCTACTTTTCACCAATGCTGATCTCGCCGCTCGGCCGCATCCTTCTCGTAGCGTGCGCGCTCTCGATCCTGGCCGGCAACATCCTGGTCCGGCGCGTGGTCAGGGTGGAGGTCTGATGGACTCCGGTGCGCTTCTGTGGATTGGTGGGGTCGCGGTCCTTGGAGCGGCCGGGGTGTTCTTGCTGGTGTACAGCCGGGGTCTGGCGAAGCCCGGCGACGTCGACCTCGTGGCCGGGCGCCTGCGGAGCTACTCCGGCGCGAAGCCGATGACGGTTGAAGAGCTGGAGCTCGGCGAATCGCTTTGGGAAAGAGCCTTTGGACCGCTGATGGAGCGGTTTCGCCGAGTCCTCTCATCCATCACCCCGGCGTCCCTGAATCAGGAGATGACCCGGCAGCTCATCCGAGCCGGCCGGCCGTTCGGACTCTCCGGCCCTGATTTTCAGGCGATCCGGGTGGTGGCCGGAATCGTCGGCATGGTGGTGGGCTTCGCGGTCGGCATCGGAATCGGAAACCCCGTCCTGACGCTCGTGCTGATCGTCGTCGGGGCGGCCACCGGCTATTGGGCGCCTCGGATCTGGCTGCAGCGCTTGGTGTCACGACGGCAGGATCAGATCACGCGGGCCCTGCCCAACGCCCTGGACCTGCTGAGCGTGACGGTCGCTGCCGGCCTGGGGTTTGAGCTGGCATTGCGCCGGGTAGCCGATCGCTACCGCACCGCGCTTTCCGATGAGTTCGACCAGGTTCTGGCCGAAACCGCGCTGGGGCGGCCGCGGACAGAGGCCATCAGGGCGATGGGGCAGAGGACCGGCGTCCTCGATCTTCAGAACTTCGCCAACGCGGTGGTCCAGTCTCAACAGCTCGGAACAGGAATCAGCGTCATCCTCAAGATCCAGGCCGAGGAGATGCGCCGCCGCCGTTACCTGCGCGCCCGCGAGCGCGGCGCTCGGGCGCCGCTGAGGATGCTCGGGCCGATGATCGGCTGCATCTTTCCGACGCTGTGGGTGATCCTCCTCGGTCCCGCAGCGCTGCTTCTCTACTCCACGCTGGCCTCCGGCCGATGAGCGGTCCGTGAGCCATCCGGGTCCCAGGGCGTTTCCGGCAGGTGTCACATGTGGTGCGGGCTGCACCAACACCGACGGTTACCGTTGCGAGTACAGAGACTCCACCGGTGCTGAATGCGGATGGTTCTGTCGCAACCACACGGTGTTCGTCCAAGGCCGAGCGTCGTGCCGGCGCCACGCCAGCACCGCCAGATGGCTGCAGGGCAAGGAAGGAGCTTTCTACGAAGCCGGGCATCGGGCGTTTGTCGAAGACCGCTCGCCCAACCTGGTCGGTTTCATCGTCGACCTGCTCGACGTCGAGGTCTCCTCGTATCTGATGGGGCAGTTCGCGGTTCACCCGGGCGCGCAGGTGTTCACAGACGTCCGGGTCCGCCCCGCCTCGATACCCGCGGGCCGGTTGGAACCGGACGCCGGTGCGCATCCACCCGGTTCCGAGGGCCGCCAGGTCGCGTGGGAGCGCGGCTGGGGAGTCCACAGCGAGGTGGGGTTTCTGACCCGGGTGGTGCTGAGGGTGACGGAGACCGAGCCGCCGGTGATGCACATGTTTGTCAGCGACGCGCTTGTGCTCAGCAGGACGCCGGACTGGATCGCGAACCGCGGCACGGGAACCGACGAGAGCACCGACCGCGAGTCATTTCGCAGCGCGGTGATCGAAGCACTCGCCAGGAACGTCACCTTCGGGACCGAATCAGGCCCACCCGCCTGAGCCCGGCACGGCGACAGCGTTCCATCGTCTTAAGTGGGTGACACGTATACCCCTGGGGGGTATAATGTGGGTATGCGAGGTTACGCGAAGGACAAGACCGGAATCCAGGCTAGGTTGCGGCGGATCGAGGGCCAGGTTCGTGGCATCCAGAAGATGGTCGACGACGATCGGTACTGCATCGACGTGCTCACGCAGGTCAACGCGGCGCGAGCGGCGCTGGAGAACGTCGCTCTGCAGCTCCTCGCCGACCATACGGAGCATTGCGTGGCTGAAGCCATTCGCGCGGGTGGCGGAGGCTCGAAGGTGCGGGAGCTCAACGAGGCGATACAGCGGCTGGTGAAGGCATAGCGTGGTGGTCGCTGACATCTTCGTCGTGGCCGTTGCGGTTGCGCTGATCGGCTTCCTTGCGTGGTACTTCTTCGGGCCCAAACAGTCACGCCAGGCCGAGCTAGTGGGGCAGGTCCAGGAGGTACGGGTCACCGTCAAGGGTGGTTACTCGCCCGATCACATCCGGGTCAGGCAGAACGTGCCGCTGCGGATTCTTTTCGATCGCCAGGAAAGCGGTGAGTGCACGTCGAGGGTCGTGTTTCCGGACTTCGCCCTGAACCGCGCCCTACCGGCATATGCGACTACCACGGTCGAGCTCATCCCCGGCAAGAGCGGCCGGTTCGATTTCGCATGTGGGATGAACATGGTCCACGGCTCGATGGTGGTCGAGGCCGCACCGTCCATTTCGACCAATGGTCACGGCGAGCCGGCGCAGGCCGCTGTCACAGCGCTGCCTGCCGAGTCGCCCGAAGCGCCTGCGGGAGGCGGCGAAGACGCCGAAACCGTGGAGCGACGGGCCGAGATCGCCGACCTCACCCGGCGGGTGCTTATTGGGGCGGTGCTCACAGCGCCGGTGCTTTTCGCAGTGATGGTCGACGGTTTCTTTCACCCGGCATGGCTGCCGCAGATCCTGCTCAACCGCTGGCTTCAGCTGGCCCTGATCACGCCCGTCTACCTCTATTCAGGCTGGCCGATCCTTCGCACCGGTTGGCTGAGCCTGAAGCATCGCAGCGCGGAGATGAATGCGCTGATCACGGTCGGCTCGACCGCCGCGTTCGCCTACAGCCTCTTCGTGACCGTTCTGCCGGGACTGCTCCCGGCCGATCTGCGCGATGTGTATTTCGAAGCGGTCGGCACCATCATCACGTTGATCCTCCTGGGCCGGTTGTTCGAGGCGAAGGCCAAAGCAGGCACCGGTGAGGCGATTCGCAAGCTCATCGGCCTTCAGCCGCGAACGGCGCGACTCGTGCGCGGTGGGGTGGAGGCTGACGTCCCGGTCGAGGAGGTCATGCCTGGCGACGTGATCGCGGTCCACCCGGGTGAGAAGATCCCCGTCGACGGAGCGGTCGTCGAGGGCCACTCCAACGTCGACGAGTCGATGGTGACCGGCGAGCCCATTCCGGTGGTCAAGCAGGAAGGCGACCTGGTGATCGGAGCGACCATCAACCAGACGGGTGCCTTCCGGTTCCGGGCGACCCGGGTCGGCAGGGACACGATGCTGGCCCAGATCATCCGCCTGGTCGAGCAGGCGCAGGGTTCGAAGGCGCCGATCCAGAGGGTTGCAGATGTGGTGTCGGGCTATTTCGTCCCCGCGGTCATGTTCATCGCGATCGCGACGTTCGTCGTCTGGTTCGTCCTGGGTCCGCAGCCCACCTTCACTCCGGCGCTCGTAAGCGCGGTGGCTGTGCTGATCATCGCCTGCCCCTGTGCCCTGGGCCTGGCCACGCCGCTGTCGATCATGGTCAGCACCGGCAAGGGCGCCGAGCAGGGCATCCTGATTCGATCCGCGGAGGCGCTCGAGACAGCACAGAAGCTGGACACGATCGTCCTCGACAAGACGGGCACGATCACCTGCGGCGCCCCGGCCCTGACCGACGTCATCTCGACGGGCGCGCTTGCTGACGACGACCTGCTGCGATTGGTGGCTTCAGCCGAGCAAACCTCAGAGCACCCTCTCGGAGCAGCTATCGTCGCCGGCGCCCGGGCACGGGGGCTCCGGCTTTCGACGCCGACGGATTTCGACTCGATCACCGGACAAGGTGTCCGTGCCGTGGTCGAGGGCCAACAGGTGCTGGCCGGCAACGAGAGACTCCTGCAGGACGCGGGGGTCTCGACGGACGGCCTTGCCGAGGCGGCGCTTCGGCTGTCGACGGAAGGGAAGACACCGATGTTGATCGCGGTCAACGCCAAGCCGGCGGGGGTCATAGGCGTCGCGGACACCATCAAAGAGGATTCCGTGAACGTGGTCGCCGCGCTGCGGGCCCTTGGACTTCAGGTGGTGATGATCACCGGGGACAACCGGCGGACCGCCGCCTCCATCGCGCGGCAGGCCGGGATCGAGCGCGTGCTGGCCGAGGTGCTGCCGCAACGCAAAGCCGTTGAGGTGCGGCGCCTTCAGTCGGAGCACCGCGTCGTCGCGATGGTCGGCGACGGGATCAACGACGCTCCGGCCCTGGCGCAGGCCGACGTGGGCATGGCCATAGGCACGGGAACCGACGTCGCCATCGAAGCGGCGGACATCACGTTGATCTCGGGCTCGCTGGCAGGCATCGTCACCGCGATCCAGCTCAGCCGCGCCACGATGCGCAACATCCGCCAGAACCTGGTTTTCGCCTTCGGATACAACGTCGTCGGGATTCCGATCGCCGCGGGCCTGCTT
>DAIPXW010000010.1:0-16600 GCA_036783075.1 Candidatus Dormiibacterota bacterium
TTCGCGGCTGTCGGCGGCCTCGGCGCGGCCCGACTCGGCGCGGGCGCCCGCATCGGCCGCGCGCCGGCGGTTCATGGCGGCGCGATCCCCGGCGGTGCGATCGAAGTCGCCGGCCGCGTCGTCGCGGGCTTCGGCCTCCCGGTCTCGCATCTCGGCCGCCAGGTCGCGCGCCCGCGCGGCCATGCCTGACACCTCGCGGTCCAGCGCCGCCTGCGCGCGATCCTGGGCCGCAAGCTTGCGATCGTTGATTGCCTGCGCGCGGTACGCCGCGGCTTCCGCGCGGCCAGAGGCAGCCTGGGCGCCGTCATCCGCCGCGTGCTGGCGCTCGCTGGCCGCCCTGTCTCCCGCGGTGCGGTCGAGGTCACCCGCCGCGTCGTCTCGGGCCTCGGCTTCGCGGTCGCGGAGCCCCGCCGCGACGTCGCGGTCCTGAGCAGCCAACCCGGCCTCGCGACGGCGAACGCCGCTCAGCTCGTCGGTCCCGGAGTCCTCCCAGTCCTTGGCCGCCTGCGCCCGATCCTCGGCCGCGACCCTGCGGTCGTTGATCGCCCGCTCTCGGTTGTCCGCCGCGCCGGCGCGCCGCGAGTCGGCCACTGCGCGGTCGTCCGCGTCCTGCCGGCGTTCGCTCACCGCTCGATCCCCGGCGGTTCGATCCAGGTCACGCGCCGCGTCGTCACGAGCTTCGGCCTCGCGGTCACGCAGGCCGGCCGCGACATCGCGGTCCTGAGCGGCCAGGCCCGCCTCGCGGCGGCGCACGTCGCTCAGCTCGTCGGTGCCGGAGTCTTCGCGGTCCTTGGCCGCATGGGCGCGATCCTCGGCCGCGACCTTGCGGTCTTTGACGGCCTGCGCGCGGTTGTTCGCGGCGCCGGAGCGTCCCGATGGGGCAGACGCACGTTCGCCGGTGGCGTTTTGACGGTCGCTCGCGGCACGATCCTGTGCCCTGCGGTCGAGATGTCCCGCCGCGTCGTCGCGAGCGGCGGCCTCCCGGTCGCGCTGCTCGGCCTCCCGGTCGCGGGCGTCCGCGGCCAGGTCGCGGTCTCGACCTTCGATGTCGCGCTCGCCCGCAGTGGCAAGGGCGTCCTCGGTTTCACCAGGGCCATCGTGGTCCTGATCTACAGGCGTCATGCCGCGGCCTTCATTCATGTGAGTCGCTCGTGGGCGCTGCCGAATGCCCACAAGTGTTTCAGCGTCTGCCTCTCGCCGTAACAAAAGCAGCAACCCACCGGCTCAATTCGTGGTGACCACCAAACGCCGCCTTTGACGTGCGGTGCGCGACCGTGGAACATACGCGTGATCGTCGGGGCGTTTCGGGAGGAAAAAGGGGAATGAGTGCTACGGCCAGCGTGACCTCCGGCGCCGCCGGCGGGATGAGCTCCGAACCGCAGCTCAAGAAGGGTGCCCTGGGGCTGTGGGACGACACCGTGATCGCCGTTTCGAGCACGGCCCCGGCGTACAGCATCGCCACCTCACTCGGCGGCCTGGCCGTAGCGGTGGGTCTGGCAGGCCCGGCGGCGATCTGGCTCGGGTTCATACCGGTGACCGGGATCGCGGTCGCCTACTACTACATGAACCGCGTCGAGCCTCCCAACTGCGGCGCGGCCTACACGTGGGCGAGCAAAGCCCTTCACCCCTCGCTCGGCTTCCTGAACGGCTGGATCGTGATCGTGACCGACGTCCTTTTCATGTCATTTGCCGCGCCGCAGGCCGGCGCGGCCACGCTGCAGCTCCTGAATGCATGGGGCCTCAACGGTATCGGCGGGCTTGACCTGACCCTGAACGCCTGGTACTCGAACTACACCACGGTTTTCTTCGGCGTGCTGTTCCTGGCTCTCGTCACCTACATGGTCATGGTCGGCATCCAGGTCGCGGCCAACTTCCAGTGGATTCTGCTCGCCATCGAATACCTGATCGTGATGGCCTTCTCGATCATCGGGTTCTTCAAGAAGGGAGGCAGCGGCTTCGATTGGGGCTGGCTCAACCCCGGCTCGATGGGAGGATTGAAAGGCGTTGCGGCCGGCGTCGTGATCGCGGTGTTCTTCTACTGGGGCTGGGATACGGCGGCCAACCTCAACGAGGAGACCGAGAACGGCTCGGAGAACCCTGGGCGCGCGGGAATCATCGGGATGTTCCTGCTCCTGATCCTGTTCATGATCGCCTGCATCTCGATCCAGCAGGTGCTGACTCCCGACGAGATCCAGGCCAACGCGTCGACGACGCTGACCGCGTTTGCCGACAAGCTCGTCGGCCAGCAGTGGGGCTCCCTCGCGATTCTTGCGTTCCTGTCATCAACCGTCGCAACGCTGCAGACGACGCTGCTGCCAAGCGTGCGCACGGCCTTCTCGATGGGCCGCGACGGGATGCTCGGCCCGGTCTGGGCGAAGGTGAGCCCGGTATGGCACACGCCGTGGATAGGCACCCTCCTCATGGGAGGCATCTCGGCCGTGATCGCGATCGTCTCGCTGAAGATCGGTGGGCTCAACGCGATCGTCGTCTCCGGCGTGACCTCCATCGGATTGCTGGTGGCCGCTTACTACGGGCTGGTCGGTATCTCGTGCACGGTCTACTACCGCCACGCCCTGACCAGGAACATCAAGGGGTTCATATTCGCGGGGGTGTTTCCGCTCGCGAGCGCCCTGACCCTGTTCGGGCTCGGGTTGTTCCTCAGTTACCAGGACTGGACCACGAGCGGTTCCCTGGCTTTCGATGCGACCAACGGGAAGTTCCAGGTCCTCGTGCCCGCGGTTTGCGTGCTCAGCGCCATTCCGGCTTTCGCCTATGCGTACTTGCGCCGCCGGCCGAAGTACATGAGCATGCCGACCGAGTCGGCGCCGGCGACCGCTCTCGACTGAAAAGACGTCGCGCCCGCCCGAGCGGTTTTCGCTCGGCGCGGGCGCATCGTCGTAAGCGCGTTCCGCGGGATGCGGCAAGATTCGATCAGGGACAAGCGCTTGCCATCACATTTCCCCGCGATCGCAGTCATCTGCCTCCTCCTGTTCCTGGAAGAGGCCGGCCTCCCGCTTCCCTTTGCACCCGGCGAAGCGGTCCTCCTGGGCGCGGGGCTTCTGATCTCGGGCGGGACCGACCCGGCATGGCTGGTGATCCCCCTCGCGTACCTGTCGGTGTTGGGAGGCGTCGCGACCGCCTACTGGTGGGCGCACCGAATTGGTCCGGAACGGCTGCGCTCGCTGGCGCGCAGGCTGCACGCGGGCGGTCCCTACGACCGCGCAGCGGCCAGGCTGCGAGCCGCGAGTCCCTTGCAGATCGCAGGCTCGCGCCTGCTCCCTGGTCTTCGCGTCTACACCACCCTGGTGGCCGGGGCGGTGGGCCTGGAGCGCCGCCGGTTCATTACCGGCGTGCTCCCCGCCAGCGCGCTGTGGGTCCTCGCGTTCATCGGGCTCGGCTTCTTCGTGGGCGTGCCCGTGGAGCGGCTGATGGGACGCTTCGCGGCGTACGGCCTGAGGGCGGGCGTCATCGTGGTGATCGCCGTCGTGTGGGTCTTCACCGCCCGCCGCATACCGGCGGCCAGCCGCGAGGAGGAACCGCCGACGTCGAAAGCGCCATGGCGCCTGCCGCTCGCCCTGTCGCTCGACTTCTTCCTCGTGTTCGCGGTCGTGGCGATCCTCAGCGTGCTCAGCGACCTCGCCACTCAGAACTTGAACGACGTCGTGCTGGCGGCGGTGATGTTCTCGGTGCTGAGCCTCGTCTACATCCTGATGGCGCGCGAGACCGTGGGTTTCACGCTTGGCGAGGCCGTCCTCGACGTCAGGTATCACCCTCCATGGCGGGGCAACCCGGTCCCCGGCTAGGCTGGAGCCCGAGGCGAACGCCGCGGGCCTGTTATGGCCATTGTTCTCCCCGACGCCCGACGATGCTTCCGCCGCGCGCTGACCGGAGAACCAGTGCTGCCCGCGTCCGGTCATCTCGCCGATGAGGCCAGAACACTGATGACGACCACCTCCGAGACCCCCGCTTCAGCCCGACAGCGAGACCTCGCCGTCCTCGCGCGCCCGCTCAGGCTTTTGATCTACCTCCTGATCGTGCTGGCGATAGTCGAGCTGTACCGCCAGGCCTCCACGCTCGTGCTGCAGCTGACCAACATCGGGCTCATCTTCATGTTCGCCGCCGTGGTCGCGATGCTGGTGACGCCCATCGTGGACAGGATCCAGGGGATGCCGGTGCTCCGCGGCCATCGCGGCGCGGCCGTCCTGGTCCTGTACGGCGCCATCCTGATCGTCATCGGGGGGGCGGTGGCGCTCCTGGCGCCAACCGTGATCGTCGACGCTTCCAAGCTCGGACAGCAGGTGCCCGCGATCGAGGACGCGGCGCAGCACGTGCTGGACAGGGTGCAGTCGAGCCTCAGGGCATTCGGCTTCAATCTCAGCTACACGATTCCCCGTGGCGGAACCTCGCTGGGCGGTGATCTCTCACCCACGAGCCTGACCAGGATCGGTGGGCTCGTGAGCCCCGTCGTGAACGTGCTGTTGGTGATCGTGGTCTCGATCTACCTGACCACCCAGGGCCGCGAGCTGGTGGCGACGGCCCGCAAGCTGTTTCCGGCCCAGGAGCGGCTCTTCGATTTCACGATGCTGGCCGTCGGGGCCGCGGTCGCCGCCTACGTGCGTGCGCAGCTCCTGATGTCTTTGCTGATGGGGCTCTACACCGGGATCACGTTGACGCTGCTGGGCGTGCATTACGCGGCGGCGCTCGGTGTCGCCGTCTTCTTCCTGGAGATGCTGCCGCTCGTGGGAGCGCCGATCGGGTTCCTGCTGGCCATTGCCGTGGCCGCGACACAGAGCCTGCAGCTGGCGATCGAGGCGACGGCGATCAGCCTCGTCGGCCACGCCATCGAGGCTTACATCCTCGGCCCCAGGATCAGCGGCAAGGTGACGCGCATCCACCCGCTGGCGGCCATGGGCGCCCTTCTGATCGGGGCCGAGCTCGCCGGCATCCTGGGCGCGCTCGTGGCGATACCGGTCGCAGTGATCGGAAACATCTTCCTGGGAGCGCTTTACGTGTCATCGCAGGGCCGCGACGGCCTTTTGATCGCGGATACACCGGGCCCGGTGGGCGTCAGTGACCTACCCAGCCTCGCCGACCAGATCGCGGTGAACACGGGCGAAGCTCCGACCGAGATCGGCGCCGACCTGCTCGCGAAGCCGCCCAGACGGAGGCGGCGTGCCGTGCCCGCGCCCCCTGTCGGTTGAGGCGGCCTATCGTTTTGCGACCGGCTGGCGAACGATCGTCCGAAGCTTTTCCGGCGCCGCGCGCCGCGGGTCCCCGAGATAGATCTCATGGTGCTTGCCCGCGAGCCGGTATCCCTCCGCGACGATGAAGGCATGAAGCCGTTCGATGGTCGGCTTCTCGGTGCTGTATGGGCCGACGTGCATCACCTGCGCGCAGGTCCCTTCGTGGAAAGCCTTGAGCTGCACCTTGGCCAACGCCGGATTCGGCTTCTTGCGCATGGCTTCTGCGCGGACCTTCTCGATGCGCTCTGGCGTCACCGGCTCCGGTTGCATGATCATCGCGGTCCAATGCCACTTGCCCGGCTCATCCGTCTTGAGAATTGAGGTTCCAGGCGACCACCACAACGCCTCGAGCGGCATGACTCGAACGTCGACGCCTGATTTCTTGAGGGCGAACTTGGCGCCGTACGCCAGGGGGTAGAGAGCGCCGATCGCCTCCTGGAACTCGCTCGAGGTGTTCGGATCGCCCTTGCCGTCGACCATCAGGAAGTTCAACGTCGGCACCTCGACGATCTCGGGCTGCTTCGCGCCGGGCTTAAGCAGCCGTTCTACCGATTCCGCCACGGCGATCGCAGCCATCGCGCCCTCCTCCAGGCGTGCTCGCCTTCGAGTCGAGTCTGGTGCCCCTGCGTCGAGCCCGGTCAGAGGCTTTTGGCCCGTGATCGCGCCCTCGACCGGCCTGGCGGCTGGAAGCGGGACTAACGCAACCGGTTCCCCGGTTGTCACTTTCGTAATGCAGAAGACAGAGAACGACAAAAAGGACCTCGACAAGATCCGGCTGGCGCTGTCGCGAAGCGGCGTCATCGACATCACCACGACCGGGCGGAAGTCCGGCGAGCCCCGCCGGATAGAGATCGTCTTTCACCGCATCGACGGCAGGATCTATGTCAGCGGCCAGCCGAGGCCGAAGCCTCGTGCATGGATCAGGAACCTCGAAGCCGATCCACGCTTCACGTTCCACCTCAAAGGCTCAACGAGCGCCGACCTTGGCGCGACCGCACGCGTGATCAACGACGAAAGCGAGCGCAGGGCGGTGCTGCCGGCCATCGCCCGCGCGTGGAAGCGCGATGACCTCGAGGAGATGGTCCGCTACAGCCCGCTGATCGAAGTCACCCTGGACGACGCGGCGGCCTGAGCCGCCCGGGCGGGGAGGAGCGACCGCCCGGCCACCAGTTGAGGTTGCCGAGCACCTGCATCATCGCCGGCACCAGCAGCAGCCTGATCAGCGTGGCGTCCAGCAGGATGGCGGCTGCGAAAGTCACGCCCAGCGCCTTGTTCAACATCAAGCTGGAAAGCAGCAGCGTGCCCAGCACGGCGACCAGGATCAGTGCCGCGCTCGTGATGATCTGTCCTGTTCTTTCCATGCCCGCGGCGACTGCCGAGGTGTTGTCCTTGCCCGCGAGGTACTCCTCGCGAATTCGCGAGAGCAGGAAGACCTCGTAGTCCATCGACAGCCCGAAGAGCCCGCAGAAGATCACGACGGGCACGATCGAGTCGATGAACCCGACGGCTTTGAAATCCAGCAGTGCCGCGAGGTGGCCCTCCTGGAACGCCCAGGTCAGGATGCCGATTGCTGCGCCGACCGAGAGCAGGTTCATCAGGACCGCCTTCACCGGCAGCGCGATCGACCGGAACGAGACCAGGAGCAGCAGCAGGGTCAGGCCCAGGACGACCGTGAAGATCTTCGGAAAGTCGCTCAGGAGCACGTTCAGGAAGTCCTGGTAGGCGGGTGCCTCACCGGTCAGCAGGACCGTCACGCCGGGAGGGTGCGAGGTGCCGCGCAAGCGGTCGAGCAGGGCATGCGTCGACCGGTCGTTGTCTCCGCCTGGCTGCACGATCTCGTAAACGGCGTATCCGCCGTTCAGGTAGTCCGGGATGGCTTGCGGCGGCACGTCTGCCGGACCCACGAGTGGCTGTGCGCCGGCCACGGCGCGCAGCGCCACCTCGAGAGACGCCGCCTGCGCCGCGGTGGTGATCCCTCGAGCGACCACCAGGATCGGTGAGTGCGGGGCGAACCCGAACTGCTCGCGGAGCAGCCGATCGGCCGTGAAGGTGGGATCGCCCGGCGGCAGGCTCTCCGCGCCTACGACCCCTGGATAGAAGGCACGAGCAGGCGAGGCGAGGACGAGAACCGTGACGATCACCAGGGCGATGAACACGAATGGTCTGCGCATGACGCGCGACGCCAGGCCGTGCCAGAAACGGCGCGTGTCGCGGCCGCGCGTGAAGGGCAGGGCGAGCCGGTCGATGTGCCGTCCGAACAGCGTGAGCAGGGCCGGGATCAGCGTTAGAGAGGCCAGGACCGAAACCGCGACCACGATCACCCCGCCGAGGCCGATCGACCAGAGCACGTTCAGGCGGGCGAGCAAGAGGGCGCCGAAACCGATCATGACCGTGCCGCCTGAGATGACCGTGGCCACCCCGGCCGTGGCCGCGGTCGTCGCCACGGCCTGCTCGACAGTCGCGCTCTTCCGCAGCTCTTCACGAAACCGGTTGGTCACGAGCAGCGAGTAGTCGATGCCCAGCCCGAGGCCGATCACGGAGCTGACGTTGAGAGCGAACACGGAGACCGTGTGCGCGCGCGCCACGAACCCGAGCACGGCGATCGCGGTGGTGACTGTCGCAAGACCCGTGATCACGGGCAGAGCACCCGCGACCATGCCGCCGAAGACGAGCAGCAACAGCACGATCGCGATCGGCGCCGAGTACGTTTCGCTCCTGCGCAGGTCGGCCTCGGAGTCCGCGAGAAACGTGTTGTAGACAGGCCCCGCTCCTCCGAGGTACACGTGGGCCGGACCCGGATGACGGAAGCCCTGGACGCGCTGAGCGAGCTCGATGAAGTGGTCGGCGGTGTCGTTGGAGTCGACGAACAGCGCCGCGGTGCGGCCGTCCTGGCCTGGCTGCGGCCCCACCACCACCGCGTTCGAGGTGCCAACCTCGGCCGTGAGCTCGGCCTTCCACGCCGCGAGCTGCGCCTGGTATGCGGAATCGCCCACCGGGACCGCATCGCTGTGAAAGACCGCGTAAAGGACCGGTCCTCGCCGGTTGGGGAAGTTGACCCGCAGGATGTCGGCCCCGCGCGTCGCTTCCGTGTCGGCGCTGAAACCCGACGGAGAAAGCAGCCGCGTGGTCCCGATGGAGAAATAGGCCATCACGGCGAAGAAGACGATCCATCCAGCCAGAAACCAGCGGTGGTGGCGAGCGACGAACCCGCCAAACGCGCGCGCCGCGGCGTTGCCCCGCTCCACGCCTCCAACGTTAGCCAGGGGCGGCAGCGCGCCACCATAAAGAGCGCTTGGTCAGCCGGCCGCCCTGTATGCCTCCGCAAGCCACGATCGCAGCTCGGGATCGATCTCGGCCGGCGAGTGGACGCGCACGCGGTGAGTGAAGAGCGCGTTCCACTTCGCGGCCGGCTCGAGGCGGGCGGTGGTTTTGGTCCCGGGAAGGACCAGGCCGACATTGACCCACTTGGCCCCAGGCTGAAGCATCGCGAACTGCTTTCGCCGGCGCAGGCTCACGTACCCCCTCTTCGGAGCCTGCTCCACGTCCCGGCCCAACGCGGACGCCACCGCGAGCAGGCGGTCGTAAACCGGCTCGAGTCCGCCCGCGATGGATCTCGTCGCGGAATCGTCCGGTCGAACCAGATGGTCCCGCGCCGTCAAGGACACCCTGTGGGCAGCTCCATGCGTCATCCCGTAGCGCTGCTTCAGCATCGCCACCACCTCGGAGTGCTTGGTCAGGCCGCTCTTCGCGATCACGTCCGTCAGCTCGGCGATCGAGTGGCCGTAGTTCTTTTCGATGTTGGTCAGTTGGGCCTTCAGGCCATCAGCGACGCTCGCCATTCAAGGTCCTCTCAGTGGTCGATCTCCGGCTTCTCACGCGCAGCTCGTCAACCAAACGCGTTGTGACCGGCACGGGGACGCCGGCCCTCGCCGCGCGCCTCAAGACCGCTCCGCCGAGCGCGTCGAGCTCGAGCGGCCGGCCGGCGGCCTGGTCGCGCTGCATCGAGGACTCCATCGACTCGGGCACGGAGTCCATCAGCTTCAGGACCGCATCGCCGTCGACCTTGACTCCTTCCGCACGGGCGACCGCGGCCACCTCTGAGATCAACGCGATGGCATCGCTGCGGCGCTTGGTCCGGATCACGCCCACGTTGGCCTCCTCGTGCGTGGTGAGCATCGCCATGGGCTCGAGCAAGGCGAACTTGTCCCAGAGCATCGCGAGCTCGTCATCGCGCAGCCGGACGTCAAAACCGGCCGCTCTAAGGTGATCGCCGACCACCTCGACTCGTGCGCGGTTGCTCGGCGCGGGCGCGATCTCGACCAGGGCGAAGAGGCTCGTGTGCCGGATCCACCCGGGTCCGACTCGCGCTGTCTCGATCCTGATCGTGGCCGCGACCACGTCGGCCGGCGGGTAAGCCGCCCGTAGGAGGTCGATATGGTCGATCCCGTTCAGGAACGGGATCACCAGGCCTCGCCCCAGCACGCCGGCGGGCACACGCTCGAGCGCCTCGCCGAGGTGGGTGGCTTTGACGGTTATAAAACAGACGTCCACCGCTTCCGACAGGCGGGTTGCGGCCTGGACGCGAACGTTGAAGTCGCCGAACCGGCGGCTCTCGACCTGCAATCCGTCCCGTCCGATGGCCTGAGCCGTCTCATCGCCCGCCAGCGCCTGTACCGAGTCGCCGGCGCGGGCCAGGAGCGCCGCCACCAGCCCTCCGACGCCTCCCGGCCCGAGCACCGCTACCCTGATCGGCTCGAGCGGCATCAGTGACCAATGATATTCGCGGCCGATGCGCCCGCTTGGAACTCCGAGGTCCAACAATGGCTGAATGAGCGGGAAGCGCCGCCGGCTGGCGGTGGGGTCCGCGATCGCCCTCGTGCTCGTCGCAGTCACTGCTGCCTATCTCCATCGGGATGCGTGGTTTCCGAGCGGCGTCACCAAGACCTCGATTGAACCTCTGTTCGTGAGTCCTGTGGGTGACGGCACCGACCCCCGGGGTGTGCAGGTCGCATTCACGTGGCTGCAGAACGGCTACTGCCTCGGCCAGTTCCACGTCACTGCCACCGAAACCACGACACAGGTGCGAGTGAGCCCGGTCGTCAGTACCACATACGCGGACGGCAACTGTGCCGGCGTCGGCAGCTCAGGTAAGTGGGCATGGACACCGCTGACCCTCGCCTCGCCCCTGGGCAGCCGGCGGGTGATCCGCGAAAGTGACGGCGTCGCCTTGCCTGTGTTCGCCCCGGACATGATTCTGGCTTGCGACCAAAAGATCTATACGATCGATGATCCTCCAGCCGACCAGCAGCAGATCTTTGACGAGGTGGCGCTGCCTGACACGGCGCTTCAGGCGAACACCTCAGGTGAATCAGACCCCAGCGCACTCTTGTTCGCGAAGACGGGGCTCTATATCACCCCGGGCGCCTCGTTCTCGCTGCGCGTCCCCGACGACTGGATCGGCCGGCTGGCGATCGGTTGGGGCAGCCCCGCTGTGCGAACAGTCCGCCTCTTCGTTCCCGGGTGCAAAGAGACCGCGGTCCAGAGGCAGTGGTTCGTGTATGCGGGTGGTTTCTGGGTGGCGCAACCTGCATGCGTGCCGCTGATTCTCGTCGACTCGGGAGGTCAAGAGCAGACAGTTCACATCGGCGTCGGCACCGCATGCCCGGGCCAGGCGGCGCCGCCCCCGGGAGCTTGATCAGCGGGTGGGCAGGATGACCTACCGCTAGTCCACGGCGGGCCGCATGCGCAGCACCTCACGCACGCCGACCAGCGCCATCGCGAAGCGCATCACGAGCGGTAGGTCGCTCCGCACGGCGGCGCCATCCACCACGGCCGGCTCCACCAGGCGATAGTCGTTCCCGCGGTAGCGGAGGGTGCACTCGCCTGCGACCAGCACGTTCCGCGCCCAGCCGGAGTCCTTGCCGAACGTCAGCCCCAACCAGAACCAGCCTCCACGCGGCATCGCCGTGACCGGCGTCGCGTACACCCGCCCGGTGCGGTGCCCACGGTGGTGCAGGAGGGAGAACATCGGGAACCACCACCCGCCGGCGACTCGCAGGATGAGCGGATTCAAGATCCGGGTCAGCGGCCTGACGATGCGATCGACGAACGCGGGGATCTCCGACCGGGTTCGATTGGTCGATGATGTCTGCGCCATTTCTTCACCTCAGCTGGTTGTTACAGGTGACTACGCTCCTGCTCCCATGATTATTCCATCAAGTGATTGATTGAGTGAGTAGAGGAAGGCCAGGGCGCGGCAGGCCAAAGGCGCCGCCCGACCCGGAGTCGCGGCGCCAGGAGCTCGTCCTGGCGGCGTTCAAGCGCGTCGCCGAGGCGGGCTTCGAGGGACTTCGCACGCGCGACGTGGCGAGCGAGGTGGGAGTCAACATCGCCACTCTCCACTACTACTTCCCGACCAAGGAGGCGTTGATCCGCGCGGTCGTCGGGCATGCGATGGGCCTGTTTCGCACGACTTTCGAGCCGGATGGAAGTCCGGGCGGCCAGCTCGCCGCCCACTTCCGCGGCGTGCGGCGCTTGTTCCGAGACTCCCCCGAGCTCTTCGCCGTCATGGGAGAGCTCGCCCAGCGCTCCGCTCGCGATCCGGTGATCGCCACCATCTTCAAAGAGATGAACGACACCTGGCACGGGACTCTGCGCGCCCTTCTGCGGCACGCCCAGGCGGAGGGGGCGGTAGACGCGAGCCTGGACCCGGACGCCACGGCGGCCCTGGTGACTGCAAGCTTCCGGGGCATTTTCATGCTGCCGCCAAACACCACGAGCCCGCAACGCATCGAGCAGTCGCTGACGCAGCTGGAGCGGCTGCTCGGGTTGAATACGCGCGGCAAGAGGTCATGATCGATGGCGAGGTGGTAAGCGCAGTGACGCCGGCGGGCTCGCTCCTTCGACAGGCCCGCTTCGCGCAATGGATCGCGGTCGCGTGGATGGTGGTGGAGGGCGCCGTCGCGATCGGCGCCGGGGTCGCAGCCCACTCGGTCGCCCTGACCGCCTTCGGCGTCGACAGCTGCGTCGAGCTGTTCTCGTCGATCGTGGTCCTGCGCCGCCTTCTCGAGCGCAGCGAGACGGAGGAGCGCGGATCGCGGACCGCCGGCGAACGGCGAGCTTCGAGGCTCGTCGCCTACGCCCTTTATGCGCTCGTCGCCTACATCCTGATCTCGGCCGGCGTTGCGCTGATCTTCCAAATCGAGCCACAGGGATCGCGCATCGGCGTCGCGCTCACCGCCTGCTCGCTGGCGATCATGTTCGTGCTCTGGCGATGGCGCCTGGGCCTGGCCGGCCGTCTCGGGAGCCCGGCGCTGCGCGGTGACGCGGCGTGCTCCGTGGTGTGCCTTTACCTGGCCGCGGTTGCCCTCGGCGGTCTGCTGCTCAACCAGCTCTTCGGGTTGTGGTGGGCGGACCCTTTTGCCGCGGTTGCGCTCGTCTGGTGGATTCGCGGAGAGGCCGCTGAGGCGCTGGAGGCAGGACGGACCGTTGACGAGGCCTGAGCTTACCGTCGACGAATTCGTCGGGCAGCGTGTGCTGCCAGAGTACCGAGGCATCGTCGCCGAGATCCGCCGGCTGATGCGCGAGTGCGCCCCGGACGCGTCGGAGCTGATCAGCTACGGAATCCCCACTTACCGGGGCAATCGGGGCCTGGCGGTCATCAGCCCGACCAAGCGGGGCATCACGCTGGCTTTCTCGCGCGGCGCCTCCTTCGAGGACCGGTACGGCCTGCTCGAAGGGGTGGGAAAGGTCTCCAAGAACGTCCGGATGAAGACCTTGAAGGATGTGAACGCGCCTGCGCTCCGCTACTACATCAAGCAGGCCCTCGAGCTCGACTCGAGGACCGGCTGAGAATAGGCCTGTGCCAGACGACTCACGCCGGCTCACGCGCATGGCCGAGCTTGCCGTCGGGGTGGGCGCCAACGTGCAACCCGGGCAGCTTGTCGTGGTGTTGTGCCTTGTCGAGCACGCGCCGCTGGCCCGCGAGATCGCACGCGCCGCCTATCGAGCCGGCGCGCGCCTGGTCGAGCCCCGGTATGTCGACAGGCACTTCGCCCGCGCGCTCGTCGAGCTCGGCCCCGAAGCTTCCCTCGGCGCTACCGCGCCGTGGGACATCTCGATGATGCAGACTCTCGCCGCCGAGCAGGGGGCGCTCATCCAGATCGCCGGCGAGTACGAGCCCGACCTGATGGCCGACCTCGACGGGGGCCGCGTCGGGAGATCACGACCGCAGGAGCTGATCGCCGAGCTGCTCCGCGTCGTGAGCAACCGCCTGATCAGCTGGACCATCGTGCCCGCGCCCAACGCCGCATGGGCGAGTCAGGTGTTCGGCGCCCCCGATGTGGAGGCGCTCTGGATCGCGGTGGAGAAGGCGGTCCGGCTCGATCGGGCCGATCCGGTGGCCGAATGGCAAGCCCATGTCGCGCGTCTCGAACGCATCGCCGGGGCGCTCACCGAGAGGCGGTTCGACTCGCTCCGCTACCGCGGCCCTGGCACCGACTTCACCGTCGGGTTGCTTCCGAGCAGCCGGTGGGTCGCCGCCAGCGCGAAGACCGTCTTCGGGCAGACTCACGTGCCCAACCTGCCGACAGAGGAGGTCTTCACCTCACCGGACAGGCGGCGGGCCGAAGGCACGCTTCGCTCCACGCGCCCGCTGCAGCTTGCGGGCTCGGTGATCCGCGACCTGGAGCTCGAGGTTCGCGACGGCAGGATCGTCGAAGCCAGGGCGACCAGCGGCGCTGAAGTCGTCCGCGCCGAACTCGCGGCCGACGAGGGCGCCTGCAGATTGGGCGAAATCTCGCTCGTGGACGGATCTTCCGAGGTCGGCAAGCTCGGCCTGATCTTCTGGAACACGTTGTTCGACGAGAACGCGACGAGCCACATCGCCTACGGGGGCGGTTTCGCGTTTTGCGTCGACGATGAGGCGGACCGCGAGGCAGGGTTGAACCTGTCGGCGGCGCACACCGACTTCATGGTCGGCGGTCCCGGGGTGGAGATCGACGCGAAGGACGGTACCGGCGTCTGGGTGCCTCTTATTCGCGCCGACGAGTTTCAGATCGCTTGGTGACCGCGCTCGCGGGGCGGCTTCGGGCCGAGCTCCGGCGCGGCGTGCTCTTCATGGGTTGGAAGGGCGCAGCGTTTTGCGTCGCGCTTGGCGCAGCCGACTACGTGGCCAGCCTCGGCTACGACTATCTCAACCACGGGCCTTACAGGCTCTTCCTGCGCAGTCCGATCGACCAGGCCCTGCCCGTGGTGCCGCTGTTCGTTGTGCCCTACGTTTCTCTGCAGCCTTTCATCTACGGCTCGCTCGTGATCTTCTTGCTCTTCCGTGCACGCATCTTCCAGTCGGCGGTGCTGAGCATGATCGCCACGTTCCTGGTCAGCTACGTCTTCTTCGCCGTCCTCCAGACCTACGTCGACCGCCCGGTGCTGACCGGCGGCGATGTCTTCACAAAGATGGTGCGGGACGTTTACGCAGGCGACCACCCGTTCAACGACTTCCCGAGCCTGCACGTCTCCACCTCGACGATCATCGCCATCCACTGGTGGCGTTTCGGCCGAAGGTACACGTGGCCCTTGATCATCTGGGCGGGCTTGATCGCGATGTCCACCGTGATGATCAGGCAGCACTACGTGGCTGACATCGCGGGCGGGCTCACCCTCGCTTTCGGCACCTCATGGTTCTTCCTGCGCCTGCTCGACCGGGAGACCCGGGACGCGAGGAGGACGGGACCCGCTCGCGCGGCATAACCGGCTTGTCGCCGGTCAGGCCGCGGTCGGTCAGATGCAGACAAGGCGCGTCCAGCATCTCGCTGATGATCCCCGACTGGAGGGGATCGGGTGTCTGACCTAGGTGTGCAGTACCCCACGGTGTGTCAGGGCGCGGAAGGCGATCAGCAGGATGATGGCGCCCACGAAGGCGACCACGACCTGGATCACGAGGTTTGTCACCGCGATGCCGGCGATCCCCGCGAGCCAACCGCCCAGGAAAGCGCCGAGGATGCCGACCACGATGTCCCAGATGAGGCCCATGCCTTTACCGGTAAGTACCTTGCTTGCCAAGAACCCCGCGACGGCGCCGATGAGAATCCAGATGATGAAGTTACCCAACTCTTACTTGACCTCCGATGTTGCTTTCTGCCGGTGATTCGAACGATGGGTCGTCACGGACACGGGTTCGGTCCCCTGGTCTTCCATCCAGTCGGTGCCTTGACCGAAGCGCCTCAGGGGCGAGCGCTGCGAGAGCGCGTAACCGCCGAGCGCCGCGCCGGCGATCAGGCCGATCGCGAACACGCCAAGCAGCGCCCAGGGTGAAGCCGAGGAAGTCTCAGGGAGCTTGACCAGCCGGCCCAGGGTTGCTTCTTCGTTCCACTTCTTCGGCCAGGACCGCAGGTCGATCACGACGACGCCGGTTTGGTGCCGCGCGGCGCGGTGACGATCCGGATGAGCATCACGATGCCCCAGCCGATCACGGCGTAGACCACGATCGCGACCAGGTCGGCGGTCTCAAACGTGTTGCCCTTGGATCCTCCGTTTCCAAAGATGCCCTGGAACGGCGCGACGAGGACTCCGCTCACCGAGTAGATGCCGCTGACGAAAGCGGATTGCGCGGATGCGCCGAAGAGCTTGCCGAGGAAGCGGGCGGCGATGAGGATGTCGATGGCGCCGACGATGAAGCCGACCACGGCCGCCGCTCGAAAGTTATACCGGCCTTCCTCGACCATGGAGACGGAAGCGGGAGAGGAAGCGGGTGCTGAAACCGGAGCCGACACAGGCGCTTGCTGTTGAACTGCCATTTATGTAGTCACCTCTTTGTTATGAGGGTGGGGGCCCGGCCATAACAAAGGCAGCAACTGGATCGGCGGGTGGTTGGCGGCTAGGCCGATCCCGCGTAGCTCGCCTGGACGACCAGGCGGTCGGCATACGTCTTGTAGTGGTCGTCGAAAGGCCCCGTGCACGTGATCAGGGTGAGCCGGGGAGGCCCATATGGCTGGCCCAGGTCCGCGGGAGCCGTGCCCGGACGCCAGACCGCCACCGAGTTCACCAGGAACAACTGCTTACTGCCATCGGCGAGCACGATCACGATCTGGTCGCCTGACCGAAGCTTGCGCAGGTTGGCGAAGAGCAGCGGAGCGTTCGGATAGCCCGCGTGACCTTCGATCACAGCGTCGCCCGGTGCTCCTGGCACCGGTCCGCCGTCGTACCAACCGGCGTTCCAGAGGTTCTGCGGAAGGTTCATCCTCCCCGCGCGGTCGACGCCCACCGGCTCCACCGGACGGTGGACGTTGAGGGAGGCGATGAGGATCGTGGCAGGTGGCGCCGACGGCACCGGGGGCGGTGGCAGCGTGACCGTCACG
>DAIPXW010000011.1:0-16515 GCA_036783075.1 Candidatus Dormiibacterota bacterium
TGAAGACCTGACCGGGGAGCCCGAGGACGAGGAGCAGCGCGGTGCGGGCTCGCTCACGCCCGGCGGGGCCGCCCCCCAACCTCGTCACCTGCCGCGGCACGTCGTGGTTGCCGATCGTCCAGCTTGGAGCGGTTCCGGGCCCGTGCAAGGCGTGCTGGTCGATCTCGATCGAACGCCGCCACTGGACGGCGTCCCAGGGCTTGCGAATCAATGCGAACGCCATGTGGAGCTGGTCCGGAAGGATGAACCTTGACTGGCGGCTGGGCTCGAAGATCTCGCCGACCAGGACCCGGTCCGGCTCGTAGCCGTCGGCGATTTCGCGCCATCTGCGGTAGACGGCGTGGACCTGGGGTTGGTCGACGATGGGAAAGGCAGGGTCAGGTTCGAGGACCCCGGTCACCCGGTTGCGGACCATCGGCCGGTCCGCGAGATCCTTGCGCTTGAACAGGGCGGCAGCCACGTCGATGCGAAAGCCGTCGGCCCCGCGGTCGAGCCAGAACTCGATGATCTTCTCGAACTCGGCCGGGACCTCGGAGTTCCACCAGTTGAGGTCAGGCTGCTCGGGCGAGAACAGGTGCATGTACCACTGGCCCGTCGCACCGTCCTTCTTCCAGGCCGGGCCGCCGAAGATGGATTCCCAGTTGTTCGGTGGCGATCCGTCGGGCTTCGAGTCCGCGAAGTGGTACCGGGCGCGGAACGGTTCTTCGGCCGAAGAGATCGCGGCCTGGAACCACGGATGCTGGTCTGACGTGTGGTTGGGAACCACGTCGACCAGCACCTTCAGCCCAAGCTCGTGGGCGCGTGCGACGAGGCGGTCGAAGTCCTCGAGCGTCCCGTACTCGGGATTGACGTCCACGTAGTTCGCGACGTCATAGCCATGATCCTTTTGCGGCGATGGATAGAAAGGGGTGAGCCAGATCGCGTCGGCGCCCAGGTCCTTGACGTAGTCGAGGCGGGCCGTTATGCCCGGAAGGTCGCCGATGCCGTCGTCGTTGGAGTCCGCGAAGCTGCGGACGTAGATCTCGTAGAACACGGCGCCGTGCCACCAACCTCGAGTCACGTGCTAACTATCGAGCACGCGCGCGCGCTTCAGTCTGACGCCCACCATTTCGCCAGACCCCGGACAGGCGACAATTCGGGGCCATGGACGCGGTAATCGAAACTCACGGGCTCAAGCGGGTCTTCAAGTCGCGCAACCGTGTCGTCGAGGCGGTGGCCGGGGTGGACCTGACGGTGCTGAAGGGCGAGATCTTCGGTTTCCTCGGCCCCAACGGCGCGGGCAAGACGACCACGCTGCGGATGCTGTCGACACTGATGCCGCCCAGCGGTGGGACGGCGCGAGTAGCGGGCTGCGACCTGGCGACCCAGGCGGGCGAGATCCGGAGACGCATCGGTTACGTCGGTCAAGCCGGCGGCGCCGACCGCGAGATCACCGGGCGGCGCGAGCTGATCTTCCAGGGTCGCCTGTACGGAATGTCCGCGGAAGCGGCAAGGAAGCGAGCCGCGCAGCTGATCGAGATGCTGGAGCTCGAGGTTTGCGCAGACCGGGCGGGCAGCACCTATTCGGGAGGTCAAAAGCGCCGGCTGGACATCGGCCTCGGTCTCGTGCACGACCCGCAGCTGCTCTTTCTCGACGAACCCACCACCGGGCTCGACCCGCAAAGTCGCGCGCGCGTCTGGGACGAGGTGCGGAGAATGCACGACCGCGGCACGACCGTGTTCCTCACCACCCACTACCTCGACGAGGCGGACGCCCTATGTGACCGCATCGCGATCATCGACTACGGCAAGATCGTCGCCGAAGGCACACCCGAAGAGCTCAAGCGCGCGGTCGCAGGTGACGTGGTGACCCTGAGCGTCGCCGGCGATCAGCAGCGTGCTCTGGATCTGCTCCAGGGCCAGGACTTCGTGCGCGAGTCGCGAATCGAGGAAGGCTCCGTCCTTCTATACGTGGATCGGGGTGAGGTCGCGATGCCGGCCATCCTCCGGCTGCTGGATGCGGCAGGGCTGCAGCTGCTGACCATCGGCTTGCACCGGCCCAGCCTGGACGACGTGTTTCTCCGCCAGACCGGACGCTCTCTGCGGGAGACCGCGGCATGAAGCTCGCGCGCGACACCTGGCTCGTCTTCGGCCGCTACTTCGGTCTGTTCATCCGCAACCCCGCCTGGGTGGTCATCGGAGTCGTGCAGCCCCTGCTGTATCTGTTGTTGTTCGCGCCGCTGCTCAAGTCCATCTCTGCGACTCCGGGCTTCCCCGCAGGTGGTCCTTACAACGTGTTCGTGCCAGGCCTGCTGGTCCAGCTGGGGATGTTCGGCGCCGCCGGCGTCGGGTTCAGCCTCATCGCCGAGCTTCGCATGGGGGTGATCGAGAGACTGCGCGTGACACCGGTCAGCCGGGTCGCCCTGCTCCTTGGCCGGGCCCTGCGAGACGTCCTCTCGATTCTCGTCCAATCGCTGATCCTCATCCTCCTCGCGCTTCCGTTTGGCCTGAGCATCCACCCGGTCGGCGTCGTGGTCGTCCTTGCGCTGATCGCGCTGATCGGACTGCTGACCGCTTCGGTCGCGTATGCCGTCGCGCTGTGGGTTCGCAGCGAGAACAGCTATGCGCCGATCGTGTTCACGGCGGCCCTTCCAATCCTTTTGCTTTCGGGCGTACTTTTGCCGCTGACCCTTGCGCCGCAGTGGCTGCGCAACATCGCGGCGTTGAACCCGCTCTCGTATGCAGTGGACGCTGCGCGCGCAGTTTTTCTCGCCGACCTCGGCAACCCGAGCGTGACGAAGGGCGTGCTCATCATGCTGGTCCTTTCCATCGTCGCGATCGCGATTGGCGCGCGTGCTTTCGGCCGCGCGGTCGCTTAGTCGAAAGCCAGCAGGCTCGCCCGCTCGGCGGTCCACATCTCCTCGAACAGGCGGTCGATCTCGTCCAACGAACAGACGGCGGCCGTGAGCGGGTCGATCATCAGGGCGTATTTCGCTTTCCGACGGTCCCGCTCGATCACCGCCTCGACGACCAGCTCGTGCACCGCCATGTGGGCCCGGTTCAACGCCGCCAGCTGCTCCGGGAGCGGACCGAAATGCAAGGGCGCGATGCCGTCCGCTGTCACCCGGCACTCGACCTCGACGCAGCCGTCGGGCAGGTTGTCGATGGCGCCGCGGTTGCGGACGTTGCCGTGCACCGACGCCTCTCGCCCGCACTCGATGGCCTCGACGATGTGCGAGGCGTATTCGTGGCCGCGCTGAACCGAAACCGCGGTTTCGCCACGCAGCATCGAGGCGATCAGCTCGTCGCTCGCGCGCCGCCACTCGGGCCAGTTGTTCGCATAGAAGCCGCTCTCCCCGAGATACCCGGGGCGCGCGTACTTGGCGAGAAGGTCGGGGCGCTTGCGGAAATACGGGACGTATTCGGAGAAGTGGCCGCTCGATTCCGTGACGAAGGCGCCAAGGTGCAGCATCACCTCGAAACGGACTGGGTCCTGCTCGTAGATCTCGGGGATCCTGGCCCGTTCACGCAGGCGCGGATAGAGGTCTTCACCATCCCGTTCAAGCGTGGTGAACCAGGCGTTGTGGTTCAGGCCGGCGCACCGCCAGGTGAGCTGGTCGTACGGGATGTCGAGATAGGTCGCGAGCTGGCGCGAGGTGCCCTGCACGCTGTGACACAGGCCGACCACCGAGAGGTCCGAGGCGCGAGTCGCGAGAAGCGTGAGAATCGACATCGGGTTGCTGTAGTTGATGAGCAGCGCGTGGGGCGCGAGCCTCGCAGTGTCCGCGACGATGTCGAGCCAGGCCGGACCGGTGCGCAGCGCTTTGAAGATGCCACCGGGCCCGATGGTGTCGCCTATGCACTGGTCGACCCCGTAGCGCATGGGGATCTCGTAGTCGTGACGGACGTTCTGAAGGCCCGCGACCTCGATCGAGCTGATGAGGTAGTCACTGCCGGCGATGACGTCCGCCCGGTCGGTCGATGCCTGGACCGACCAGTCCTTGCCGGACAGCGCGACCAGTCTCTCGGCGATCCCGCGGGCGAGCTCGAGGCGGGTCTCGTCAACGTCGACGAGAGCGAAAACGCCGGCGTCAAGGCCTTCGATCGCGAGTATGTCGGTCATGAGCTGACGGGCGAACACGGCGCTTCCCGCCCCGACGAAAGCGACCCTGGGCACAACGACAATCTTGAACCAGCGAGGCTCTCGTCATACTTCGCGATCCAGCGGACGCGCGCCCCGGGATTGATGCCGTTGGCGACCTGCGAACGATCGTTGGCATCGGCGATCGTCGCCGCTACCATGGCCGTACTGTGAACGCCGGTGGAGGTCCAGGGTCTGAGCCAAGACCTGAGACCTGGCGCGAAGCGATTCGCGCGGAAGAGCGTAGGCGCCGCCGGCGGCCGGACGACGAGCGCGCAACGCTGCGCAGGCTGACCGCATCCGCCGCCGTCGCGGCCGTCACCTTGAACGTGATCCTGTTTTTCCAGGCCGACATTCAGCAGTCCGGTCCAGGAGACTTCCAGAGCGCGATCATCTCCGCCATCGGCGGCCTGTTCCCGCGAGGTGGCCTGCAGCCATCGTCTCAAACGCCGACACCGGGCACGAGCGCGACACCGATCGCAACCACCGGCGGCTCGTGAGCGCTCCGAGCCCACTGTGGTTCCTGGATCGGAGCGCCGGCGAGGTCACCCTGCTTCTGCTGACGGTGGTGCTGATACTCGGCATAGTTCGCGCCGCGCTGCCGACGATGAGCCCGTTGCTGTTGGAAGGCGCTCATGCCAACCTCGCGCTGCTCGCCATCGTGTTCGGCGGCCTCCACATCCTGGCGGCCGTCCTCGACCCGTACGCGCACCTTGGACCGATCGACGCTTTCGTGCCGTTCGCGTCCTACTACCGAGGCACGTGGCTTGGCCTGGGTGTCATCTCAGGCTACCTGTACGCATCGGCGATCCTCAGCAGCTGGCCGGCGCGCCGGTTGCCGCGACCTGCCTGGTTGTGGCTGCACCGCGTGATGTATGGCGCGTGGTTGCTCGCGGTCCTGCATTCGCTCGGCACGGGATCAGACGCAAGAAACGAGACGTTCCTGGTCCTGACCCTTGCCGCGGTCGCGTCGGCGTTTGTCGTCTTCGTCGCCGTTCGAGTGGCCGAAGGCTGGGCGAAGCTCCCACCATGGTGGGCCGCGGTGGCGGTTCTCGCCATCTCGATCACACTGGCCCTCGGCGTCTGGGCGGTCAACGGTCCGATGCAGCCGGGCTGGGCGAAGTCGTCCGGCACGCCGGTCAACCTGCTCAAGTCGCCCTGACGGAACGCGCTTAGAAGTAGAGCTCGTTCCCGGTCGAGATCTGGGTGAGGTACAGGGTGCCTCCCGGCACGAGTGTCGACAGCGCTGGCGTGACCGGAGGGAACTTGATCACCACTTTTATCTGCAGCGCGTTTCCGTTATTCACGGGGCGCAAACCCCAGGCGCCACAACCTGTGATCGTGCCGAGGTCGCCACCAGAGGAGAGACTGCATGTTCGGACCGCAAAGCAGGCGATCTGGGTTCCGCTGAACGAAGATGCAGCGCAGCCGTTTGGATCGCCGCAGGTGCCGCCCGCCGTGGTGCACACGCCCCAGACCGTCCCCGGACCTTCCGAGCCCCAGGCCGCCAGGGTGTTCGGGATGCCGGTGTTCGGCTCGTCGCGAAGTGCGCCACCGATGTCGGACGTGTCGGAGATGATGCCCATGCGCACGCCCGCCCGCGCCGCGCCTGCCGCGTCGATCGACTCCCAGTACGCCCGGCCGACGTCGACCGTCAGCAGGATGAACACGAGCAAAGCCGGCGTGAGCAGGGCGAACTCGACCAGCGCCTGGCCTTTCAGCGACCGTTTGCTGTTGGTCCGCTGCTGAACGTTCTGCGTCACTGCACCAGCGAGACCGAGCCGATGCTCTGCTGGCCCGGGCCGGGACCACCGGTGCTCTTGAACGTGTACGTCGCGTAGGCGTAGTCACCGCAGCGGTCACCGTCGAGCATGAACATCGTGACGCTCAGATAGTTGCCGACCGGGTTGGGGAACGTGTAGATCAGAGAGGCGGTGTAATTGCCTGACGTTCCGGAGGGAACGATGCTCGGATCGTTGTGGTGGCCCCAGATCCAGGCGCCTTTCGCTTCGATCGTGGCGCCGCTGCCACCTGGGATCGTGTACACCCAGTCGCTGGATCCTTGCGGTGGGCCTGTCGACTTGATCGTGTACGTGCCCGGAGTGCCGGCGCTCGGGTAGTGCGGGTTGGCGTCGCCCGGGTTGTTGCCGGGCGGCGGCAGCGGGGTGCTGGGCCCGGGCGGAGTGGTCCAGATGCCCTGGGAGAAGAACTGCGGGCTGCCGTTGTTGACCTTCACGTACACGTCATACGCGTCCATCATCCATTCATCCGCGTAGTTCACGGTCAGGACCGAGAAACCTGGCGCACCCGCCTTGAGGGTGACGCTCGTGATGATCGAGTTCTCGTTGCGGCCGCTGGTCCCGATACCCGGTACCGAGCCGCCTCCGTAGCCGTTGGTGAAGTCCATAGTGCCACCGGAGCTTCCGATGATGCTGAGGCTGTAGGCGAGGACCTGGCCCTGGACCGCGGCCAGCTCATTGCCGCTGACGTCGAAGCCGGCCATGCTGGGGTCGAACTCGACGCCGCCGCCGGTGGAGGTGGGAGGGGGCGCCTGGTAGATGATCCCGCTGGTCGTGTTGGGCGGGATGCCCGCACCGCCGGGCTGCGCGTCCAGGTGGATGAACCCGCTGTTCTCCATGTCGAAAAGGAGTGGTGAGCCGCTCACCGAAGCCAGCGCCCCGACGCCGGCCCCCGCAAGCGTCAGGCCCTGGACCTCGTTCGTGCTGACGAAGCCTCCGGACGAGCCCTCGAACCTGAACACGACGCCGCTGCCGCTGATCGTCGTCGTGTCACCACCGCCACCACCGCTGCCGGCCACGCCGTTGGTGCACGAGCCGGGCACCGGACCCTGATAGGCAGAGTAGCTCAGGCTGCCATGACCGATCCAGATCCCCGCCTTCAGCGTCGGGCACGAGGTGACGGTCCCGCCTGTGCAGAGGTCGAAGTCTCCGGCAGCCGTCTCCCGGCTGTGGTCGATACCGTTGGCAAAGCCGCTGGTCGCCGTGTTTACCGGGGCCAGGCCCGTGATGTCATAAAGGCCTGGGCCGAACTCGTAGTTTCCGTGGTTGATGACGATGTAGTTGTAGAACCCAGGTCCGATCAGGTAGGGCTCCGACGCGTCGGTGCACGGGCCGTACATGGGCCCGCCGTTGAGAATGAGCGATCCACAGTTGGTCAGCCCGCTCGTGTCGACGGTCGGGTACCAGTAGCCGGGGATCCAGCTCGTCTCGTTAGAGTAGATCCTCGCGAGGGACGCCTGCCCCACGGTCGTGCAACCGATCGGCGCGGAGGCGCCGGTAAATGCGGAGCAGTAGAGCTTGGAGCCGGCCTGTAGGCCGAAGCCCTGGCTCCCGACCGCTGCGTTGGCCGAACACGTCGCGCCGTTGTACGGATCGCAGATCGTCGTGGCGTCCTGAATGACCATGTCTCCGGCGGATCGCAACGCGGTGTAGTCGCCAGGAGCGCTCAGAACGGAACCGTCGTAGCCGTAGATCTTGGGCTGGGTGCCTGGTCTCGCCCAGAAGGTCGGGCAGTTGTTGCTGCCGCCGGTGCACGACAGCAGGGTTCGCGCGACAGGCTTGGTCTCGTCGAAGCACTGTTGGGTTGCTTTGACGCAGCCTGCCTGGGGCTGGTAGAGGGTCACTGCGTTTGGCGGAGGCGCGTCGAACGATGAGCCCGCAAGGATCGCCTGGGCGCTCCCGCCGACCGTGACGTACGCATTGGCGATGCCGAGCACCGAGGTGAAGAGCTCGGCGATGCGGGCCGTGATCACCACCTGGACGCAGGAGAACGCGCCGGCGCCCTGGCAGGCCGTCGGCACCGGGGATCCGGGCAACGCGATGGGCGGTGAGTTCACGGTGACTTTGTTCTGGAAACCGGCTGTGGCTGTGCACGGCAGGCCAACCACGTCGAACCACGTCGTCGTAAACGATGACGAGCTGCTCACATCGCAGGCCGTCGAGTAGATGGTGCTGAAGCCGTTGTTGGTGGTGTAGTCGTGGGCCGCGATCACGGTGTTGGAGCCCGTCGAGATCGGGGTGCTGAGGTTGCCCGACAGCGTCATCTGCTTCGATGCGGCCAGAACCGCGAAGTCCGCTGCGTTCTGAGCTTCGCGTTTGATCAGGTAGTCGCGACTGGTGTCGATCGCAAGCCCGGCGAGGGCGCACATGACGAGGAATGCCGCCGCCGCGATCGGCAGCACCTGGCCGCGCTGGCGCTTTCGTGAGCTGCAGTACCACATCATTCGGTCGTCACCACGGAAATCGTCTTCACGATCAGGTTGGGCGCGAAGGTGGACACGAACGGCAGCAGCGGCACGAAGTGGTACTGGATCTCGACAGCGACGTGCTTGACGCTCGGCGAGATCGCCCGCTGACTGGAAGAGTTGCAGTTGAGGTCCGGGGGATCACCCGTGGAGACAGCCGGCCAGATGTAGCCGTACCCAACGTTGGGCGGTGGGGTGGTCGGCTGCAGCGCTCCGGACGGGTTGTTCGGGTCCGAGTTGCCGACGATCGAGTTGGGATCCATGGTCACGGGGAAGCCCTGGCCCACGAGCTCGATCTCCTTCTGGATCTGGCAGTCGCTGAACACGGACCCGGACAGAGAAGCCGTCCGCGCGCCGTCCCGAGCCGCAGAAGATATGGCCGTGTATGCGTAGAGAAGACGGCTGACGTCGATCGCCGAGAAAACGATCAGCAGGAAGATCGGCGACACGAGCGCGAACTCGACAAGCGCCTGGCTGCGCTGGCCGCGGCGCCCACGCGTGCTCCCGCCGATCAGGTGCAGCGACGTGTGCGCGAGCCTAGCCAGTCGTTTCAACTTTGTCTCCATGAAAATGCCTCAGTTGTGCAGAGCAACGCGTCCGGCGTCCGGATATTGCACGGATGGCTTCGACGTGGAAAATTCGGTGCATTGTCGTCAGCTACAACGAACGGGGCCAGACGGCGGTTCAGATACTCAACCGAGCGAACGAATGTTAGCCTCCGGCACGCGGTTTTTGGCCATTTAGGATGGCCTTGTATCTGGATCTCTCGTCGGTCTTGGCCTGCGCAAGTAGCGCGCCTCGACCGCCACAAACGTGAGAACAACGGCGAGGGCCCCGCAGGTGGCCGCCACGACGACGGCAAAGTTCTCAGCGGAGGTTACCGGTCGTTCGAATCCAAGCGGGCACGAGGCCGGAGACGGGGGGCATGTGCCCTCGACCGAGAGTCGAAGCGGCAGCGACAGGGCCAGGATCATTCCGTAGAGGATGGCCAGGGAGGCGGCAATGTACAGGAGCCCACCCAGCCAACCGACCTGCCGCGAGGTGAGGGCGCCGGCCACCAGCGCGGCGGCCCCGATGGCGAACGGAAGCGCTGCCGCGAGAACGCGGTTGGTGCCTCCGGCGGGCACGGCAATCGCGACCACGCTGCCGGCCGCGGCCAGAGCGGCCGCCGCCCAGGTGCACCAAACCGCAAGCCGGCTGGGATCCACTCGCCGATCCACGTCGTGGAATGATGACGTTTCTCAATCGCCGCGTCTCGAGCGCGCGGCTGTTCTCATCAACCGGCGTAGGCTGCCGCCATGAGCGACTGGACCAATGCCACACGCGTCATTGCTGTGCTGTTCGTCGCCGGACTGGTCATCGTCGGTCTGATCTGGTGCGCCGCTGAGCCGTGTAGCCCTGATTTTTGCCTTGCTTGAGGCCGTTGAGCAGAACCCGGGGAAACCGGTGGGACGAGGAGTGGTCCGCAGGCGGTGGTCACGTCGGCGTGCGCCGGCAGTGAGAGCGGCGGCGGCGTCAGTCTGCTGAACGTCGTCTCGACAGATACGCGGCGAGCACCCTCTGGTTCGCGACGCGCAGGGGGATGATCGCCGGTAGGTCGTCGAGAGCATGGACGGCGGGCTCTCCCTCCCTTCCTTCTCGGAGCTCGCCTCCTTCGACACGCGCCACGAAAGCGGTCATGGCCGCGGTGCCATACGGTGTCCCTTCCTGCTCGAACTCGACGAGTCTCTCCGTAATCGCGACGTCCAAACCACCTAGTGCCCTTCTGGTGCTTGCAGACCGGGAGGCAGAGTTGAGAGGCCTCCTAGCCTCTCGATCGCCGCCGGGACATGAGTGACGAAGCGCTCGACCGCCGCTTGAGCAGCCGGCTCGGCAGCGTGCTCGGGAAGGTCGCGCAGCAGGTTGAGCCGGCTGCCGGCCACCCACGCCGAGAGGTCGGGCTCGCGCAGCCAGCGTCTCTCAGCGCGCCAGGTGCGGGCCATCATTCCCGGCCAGTCCTCGATTCTGCTCGGGTAGGAATTGGGCGGGCAGAGCCGGTTCTTGTCCGCGTCTTCGCTGCGGTGGGCCTCGACGAAGGCGATAAGGGCTGCGTTGAAGCAAGGCGATAGGTGCCGCACCTGCTGGAGCACGATCCGGCCCCGCTGAAAGATGGGGGTTCCTGGGGCGTTGTTCAAGCCGAGAGCCGCGCAGTCGATATGCACGACCTCCGGCCGGGTCGCAGCCTCCCCGCGATCGAGCACGATCCGGTCGGCCTCGATCCTAAGAACATGGCCGAGCCTGAGAACGTCTTTGATCTGACGCACGGCGTCCAGTTCGCGGGAGCTGAGCATGGTCCCGCGGTACATGGTTGCCGACCAGGAAGGATCAATGCGAACGAGCCGACCCGTGTACTCGAGGCGCTCGACGAGATCGCCGATGCTCGATGCCATGGCACCGGCCTCGGCATCGAGGGCGAGGCCCTCCATGGTCCCGGCCACCAGGTCGAGCGGCTGAAAGTGGCGGCGGTCGTGGAACCACGCGTCGCGCGGCCTGATCCAGCGGATCCGATCTGGCTCAACGCCGTTGTCCAGGAGCCAGACGCAGGCGTCCACGGCCGTCTTGCCCGATCCGAGGACGGCGTATAGGGCCCTCGGTCGCGTTATCTCTGGCAGGTCGTTGACGGGGACGACTCGTGCGGATGGCGCTGCCTCGAACGGAGGAACGTGGGTGGCCGGGATTGAGGCCTCAAGGTACCGGGCGTCCACGACCTTCTGGCGCACGCGCACGTCGTGGACCTCGCCGGTCGCAAGGTCACGGACCCGCTCCCCGTCAGGGCCGCCGCCCAGGTGCTCGTGGCGCAGGAGCACGTGGATACGTCCGGTCCGGGTGAGGCGTTCGACAACCCTGCCAAAGTATTCACGGACATCCTGTCCCGTCGCCCGTTCGTAGAAGCCCGCGTTCTCGCCCGTCTGATCGATTCGATCGTCGCCCAGTGCCAATGAATTGACACCGTAGAAGGCGGACGGCGTGTGCAGGCGCACGAATGGGTAAGCCTGCTGCCAATGGCCGCCCGGAGCCTCGCGGCGGTCCACCAGCGTGACGGCGACATTCGCTTCGGCCAGCAGAGTGTCCGCGAAGGCGAGGCCACTGGCGCCCGCTCCCACGACGAGATAGTCAGTGTCCATCCCCATGTTTGGACGTCCTCCCGCTACTCGGCCTTGATCCAGCGCGAGCGACCGGTCGCGTCGGCGAAGTCCCACGGCTGAAGGTCCGGCGGCTCCAGGCCCAAGTCCCTGAGGATGGCGCAGATCTGCTCGCGGTGGGCGCTCCCGTGGTGCAGCGCTTGGCCGGTCACGATGGCCGCGTGCGTCTCGTAAGTACCCTCATCGAGGAGCACCCTGCGCACGGCGTCGTCGGGAAGGGACAGGAAGCCCATCCACAGCGCCTCCGCCGCGTCCACCCGCGGCGCCAGCTCACCGAGGTCTGAGCTCAGGCCGCGCTCGTGCGCCCAGGCGGGACGCCGGCCGGTCAGCGCACCGAGGTAGCCGCCGTCCGTGCAGACGATGTGGTCGAAGGTCTCCAGGATGCTCCCATGGTCCCCAGCCAGGGGCGTGGGCCGCGGCTGCGACAACTGTTCGGGCCGGAGATGGGTACAGAACGCAAGCAGTTCGCGCGTCGCCCAGGCGTGATGCCTAAACGCCTCCTTTAGCGTGGCGTTGCCTTGGCTCATCGGGTCGAATGGTAAGTCGTGAACGGCCAGTGTTAGTTAGCGGCGGGACTTGTGAGGCACCAGCCGGAGGGTGACTTGGCGGCGCATCTCGCGGTCAACTCCAATCATTCACGAATCGCACAGTTAGCCCGTCTGGCGCCTCAGATGTCTCGTGCTCGAAGGCGACTCCGCGAAATCCCTGGATATGACGACCCGCGGTCATGGTTGTTGAGAACGGGCAAAGCTCGACCGAGCAAGATATCCGGAACGATCTCAGCGGGCTTGCCGAGCCGATCTCAGCTTCGATTGAGACGGGCGCCTTGGACAATGAGTGCCTTCACAGCAGACGCGTTGATGGCGTCCCCCTCGTGGAAATCGATGGCACGAACCGTCTTGCTGGCCAGACGCGTGTTGAAGAGGCCTTTCGGATCCTTCAGTTGGGCCCCTTTTGGAAAAGTCAGCCTCACGGCGTTCTTGAGGACCTCGCCTACGCAGACGATGCCGTCGCGGGACCAGACGGCCACCCCCTCTGGGCGGGAGGGTTTCTTCCACTTCACCTCTTCGATTACGCCGGAGTCGGCGCCCCTGATCAGAGCCCGCAGTTGGCCCAGCCTTTCGCCCCTCCAGCCGGTGGTCTTCTGGATGATGGCATCGATCTGCTGGGACGCGGATACGTCGGTCATGCCGATGCTTTGCTGCGGCGGCTCAGCACCCAGCGGACCGAAGGGCTCAGTTCCTTGTCAGTTCGATGCGTGCAGCCCAGCCAACAACACGGCCGCCGCTTTCCTTCCAGCAGTTCGGATCGCAGTCGCTGGATGTGTTGGCTCCTCGTTTCTGCTTTCTTCGGCCAGAGCACCCAGCAGATCCACTCATTGCGCGCAAGAGGGGTGAGGTCTTCCCACGCCGCCAGAGCCTTCGGGCTGGCAATCAAGACCCGTCTCAAGTCCATCGGGACGGTATGGACCACTCCGCCGGAGACCACCCTGGAACTCATCGATCGCCCATCGTAGCTCCGATGCGGACGAAGGCAGCCTTGGGGTCGGCGGGGCGCCGAGCCTTCGCCTCGTCGGCAATCATGCCGGCCTTTTCTTGTTGGCCAGTTCAAGTGAGAGATTTTTGGTCGGGGGGACGGGACACCATTTGAACTCCCGGACTCCAGTCGGACGTTCAGAATCTTGGCTTTGCTCAGGGCTCCGCAATAAGGCTGCCCGCGAAATCCAAGGCAACACCCGTCGCGTCGAACGTCTTCGAGATGCGGCCAATCAGGAGCCGTGGCGCGTACTGCGGGCCACCCGGCCATCCGTGCCCGCCTCCGAGGATCCGGTAGAGCACCACCGGAAGCCGGCCGGGAGCTGACCAGGTGAGCCTCTCAACTGGCATGTCGCTGGCGTTGGATGCGAGCACATCCACCACTGGCTCGCGTCCGCAACCGTTAACCAGAGCCCAGTCGGTGCAGGTGGCTTCGGGTCCCATCGACTCGCGGCCCTCGGCACGAAGTAGCACACGACGCACTCGCCGACGTGCAATCAAGCCCGTCAATCCGGACGCTCGTCCACCACCATATGGGACATTCGGATCGGCGGTTCCCGCGATGCAGAGAACGGCGCACTCCTGGACAGGTCGCATTGCGGGGGTCCCACTGACCACGCGTGAAGTTCCCGCGACGAGGACTATCCCGCGCGCCTTGACCACGCCATGACGCGCCAGGTGCTCAACGAAGGTAGCGCCATTAGAGAAGCCAACAAGGATTGTGTGATCCCCTCGCACCGTCCCGTCGCCGGTCAGAGTCTCGATCAGAACGCCGATATAGCCCGCGTCGTCGATTCCGTCAGAGCGGCCGAACCCGGTGTCGTCCCACATTTCGTGCAGACCTTCCGGGAAAACGGTCGCAAATCCGGCCGCCGGTCCACGTCGGGCCAACCCGGTCCACTCAGCCGTGACAGCTCCGTTGATTCCCATGCCATGGAAGACCAATAGAAGAGGCGCCGATGGTGGCGCCCCGCGTGCCACTGCAAAGGACCTTTCAATCCCTTGCACTTTGATGGATCGCCGTTCCAGGACTGAGGGTTGTTCCGGCAACTTCGTGCTTCCGGTCACAGGACACATCCTGTCAATTCCGGTGGCTGGGAGTGGTGGTTCAAATAGCGGAACCTTGGTCGGGGAGGCGGGATTTGAACCCGCGACCACTTGACCCCCAGTCAAGTGCGCTACCGAGCTGCGCTACTCCCCGACGAAGAAGTAATCGTACCGTCGGGCTGGTTCGAGTCCCGCGGTCCCTCACCCTGACCCTCTCCCGCGCAGCGGGAGAGGGAATAGCTTTAACGGGCGACCAACCCTCGGTGGGTGGAGGCGAAGCCTGATTCTCTGAGCAGGGTGCTGAGTGGCGAGTCCATCACCGGGGTGCCGTCGACCCGCTGGATTTCGACCCTACCGGCCAGGACCGCCATCCCGATCAGCGCTCTCAGGTGTTCGGGATGGACTTCGCCGTTGGTCAGCAGGGAGCGGCCTCCACGTTCCAGGTAGAGCTTCAGCTCGCCGCCGTCGAGCACGCAGTACGCGCCGGCGGCGCGGGCCATGCGGCCGTCCGCGCGCGGCCAGGTAAGGAGCGACCCGTACGCGTTGGCCGGGTCGGTCGCAGCCATGGCGACGACGCCGCCGCCGGAGTCGCGAAGCGCGCGAAGCCTGTCCACGGCGCCAGGCAGCGCGAACTGCGATCCGCCCAGCCCCTCGATGAAGTAGCCGCGGCGGATGCGGCCCGACTCCTCCATCGCGCGCAGCACCGGGTACAGGCTCGCGAAGCCGCCCGCCCAGGCCTCGGCGACGACCGCCTCGCGGGTAAGCACGCCGTAGCGCTGCAGCAGCACGCCGGCTTCCGAGTGCAGCCGCTCGGTGGGGCTCGCTCCGGCTCCGACGAGATCCGCGACGAGCGACCACCTCCCTGACGCTCGCGGCTGGGTGAGCCGCGGGAGGCGTGGTCGCCGGGCCGGTCGTCGTGCACTGGGGCCCAGCAGGCGGAGGGGGGCGAACGTGTCGTTGGTCACCTCGCCCGACCAGACCAGGTCCCACAGAGCGTCGAGGATGGCGTCCTCGTCGCCGCCGCCGCATGAGTTGTAAAGGTCGCGGAAGAAGCTCGCGCCCCGGGACCTCAAGTGGTCGCGCAGGCGGTTGTGAAGCTCCGAGTCCTGCGTCTGGAGCGGCTCGGGGATGAGGCGGGGCGCGTCCCCACGCAGGTACAGGGCGACCCTGCCGTCGCTTGCGCCGAGCGGGCCTCGACCCACCCAGACGACCTCGCCCATCGAAACGAGCTCATCGAGGAGGCGCGGGTTGTACGAGCCGACCCGCGCGGCCAGGATGTCGCGCTCGATGACGCTTGCCGCCAGCGCCGATCCCTGCAGCTGGAACACGACCTCCAGTAGGCGGTCTATACCGGCCGAGCCTGCCCCGACGCCATGCCAGACAGGAAGGAACCGCGCCACCGCTTCGGGCGACACCGATTCGACCTCGTGGCGGAGCGCCGCAAGCGAGCGACGGCGCAGCAGCCGCAGCACCTCCGGATGGCAGTACTCGCGGCCCTGATTCGAACGACGGAACTCGCCTGCCAGCACCTCGCCGCGCACCACCAGGCGCGTGAGCGCGGCTTCGGTGGCCTGCAGCGGCAGAGCCCAGCGCCGAGCCGGCTCGGCGGTGACGAATGGAACGTGCGTGCGCGCCCAGCGGCGGAGCAGCGCGCCGAGAGGATCCGGCCCCGCCTCCAGGAAGACGTCCGGGAGGCCGATCGGGAGGCTCGCTCCAAGGGCTTCCCGGTACCGGCCGGCGTCCTCGGCGGCGATCCAGCGGGACTCGCCCGCCAGGCGGACCGCAACCGCGCGGCGCTCGCGCTCCAGCGCGCGCAGCCATTCGTGCGCGACGCCGCGCGAGGCTGCCTCGACGTCGGTCATGTCCCCCAGCCTCACCAGGAGGTCGTGCGCTTCGTCGGGATCGCGTGGAAACCGCTCCGGCAGAAGACCCTGCAGCTCGAGCTCTACTGCGGCGATCGCGTCCGGGTCGAGGAGCTCTTTGAGGTCTTCGCTGCCGAGCAACTCGGCGAGCAGCTCGCGGTCGAGCGTCAGCGCCTGTGCGCGGCGCTCGGCGAGCGGCGCGTCGCCCTCGTACATGAACTCGGCCACGTAAGAGAACAGGAGCGACGACGCGAACGGCGATGCGCGTTCGGTGTCGACGGCCACCACCCGGATCTCGCGCGACCGGATCGCGCGGAGGAGCTCCACCGTGGCCGGCATGTCGAAGTGGTCGGTCATCACCTCCCGCCAGGTCTCCGCCAGGATCGGAAAGTCCGGGTGCTTCCCCGCCACCTGCAGCAGCGCGGCGCTTCGCATTCGCTGCTGCCACAGCGGAGTCCGCTGTCCTGGCCGCCTTCGAGGCAGCAGCAGGGACCGCGCGGCGTTC
>DAIPXW010000012.1:0-16182 GCA_036783075.1 Candidatus Dormiibacterota bacterium
CTTGGCACCGGCCGCCTGGAACGCCGGTCTTCGAGCCTGCGGCCTGCTCCAGCTCCGGCCGGTACAGTCCACTAGCAGGTGGGGATCTTCAGGCTCGGGGTGGCCGGGGCCGGGAGGATGGGGCGCAACCACATCAAAGCCATCGCCGGGTCCGACAAGGTTCGGGTGGTGTCCATCGCCGAACCGGGCGAAGCGGCGCGAGCCGGCCTGGCCGGAACGGACGCCGCGGTCTACGGCGACCTCGATTCCATGCTGTCGGCGGGCGGCCTCGACGGGGTGCTGGTGTGTGTTCCAAGCGACCTTCATCTGCACACCGTCAGCCGGCTGGTTGACGCGGGCCTGCCGGTACTCTGCGAGAAACCGTGCGGGGTGACGCAAGAGGAAGCTAAAAAAGCCACGCGCATGGCGGCTGAAGCGTCGCTGCCGCTTCAGATCGGGTTCTGGCGTCGTTTCGTGCCCGCGCTCCAGGAGTTGAGGCGACGTGTAAGCGATGGACACCTCGGCGGCGTGTATCTCGTCGCGTGCTACCAGTGGGACGGCGCGCCCCCGGGCGCGAGCTTTCGCGCGCACAGCGGGGGCATCTTCATCGACATGGGCGTCCACGAGTTCGACCAGGCGCGCTGGCTCACCGGCCAGGAGTTCGGCGCGATCAGCGCGCTGCCGTCCGGCGTCGCAGCGGAATCGTGGCCGGGTGATCCTGAGAGCGCGCAGGCGCTGGCGGCCATGAGCGGAGGCACCACGGCGATCGTCTCTTTAGGCCGGCGCTTCCCGCTCGGCGACGTGTGCAAGGTCGAGGTGTTCGGCACCAAGGGCTTCCAGGAGTGCCTTTTCCTGTGGCCTCCGACCGCGGACGAAACGTTCTTTTTGGCCCTGAAGGAGCAGGCCGAGAGCTTTGCCCGCCACGTTCGCGGGGGCCCGCTCGAAGGCGCGGGCGGGCGCGACGTCGTGGAGGCGGTCGCCGCTGCCGAGCGTGCCGCCGCCTCCGCCGGCCTCAGCATGGTCGGCGCCTAGATGGCGACGCCGGAGGTTCGCATCGGCATCGCCGGCTACGGGATGATGGGTCGGGCCCACTCGTACGCGTATACGGCCGCCCCCGTGTTGCGCTCGCTGCCCGTCCGGCCGCGCCTGGCCGCGATCAGCGGCCGAGACGAGAGGAAGGTTGCGCGCGCGGCCGCCGCATACGGCTTTGAAAGCTGGACCACCGACTGGCAAGAGCTTGTGCGCAGGCCGGACGTCGACATCGTCGACATATGCACGCCGCCGGGGACCCATGCCGAGATCGCCGCCGCCGCCGCCGCAACCGGCAAGGCCGTGATCTGCGAGAAGCCTCTGGCCGTCTCCTACGTCCAGGCGTTGAGCGCCATGCAGTCCGTACGAAAAGCGAACGTGCTGAACGCGGTCGGATTCAACTACCGCCGGCTACCGGCCGTGTCGCTCATGAAGCGGATGGTGGACGAAGGCGCCGTTGGCAAGGTCCGACTCTGGCGCGGGGTCTGGCTGTCGGATGAGTTCGTGGATCCCGCGATCCCCTTCGACTGGCGTTTTGACCGCGCGGTCGGCGGCTCGACCATCTCGGATCTAGGCAGCCACCTGATCGACATGGCGCTGTGGATGGTTGGCGATGTGGCCGAGGTGAGCGCGCAGTCCGAGACGTTCGTCCGCGAACGTTCAAACCCGTCCGGCGGCGGGCCAGTGCCGGTGACGGTCGACGAGGCCTCCTCGGGCCTGCTGCGATTTCAAAGCGGCGCCCGGGGTGTCATCGAGATGGCCCGCACTGCGGTGCGGCGGCCTTGCGACTTCACTGTCGAGGTCAACGGCGACCGCGGCACTCTCATTTTCGAATACGCGAGGCTCAACGAGCTGCTGTACGGGGACGGAACCGACGCCCCCGGCCTTTACGGGATGCGGAGGATCCGCGCCGAGCACGAGACCCACCCCTACGCTCAGAGCTGGTGGCCGATCGGCCAGGGCGTGGGTTATGGCGCGAGCTTCGTCAACCACCTCGGGGACCTGCTCGAACGCTGGCCGGATGGCCCGTGGGAGCCTGATTTCGCGCAAGGGGCCGCGGTTCAAGCAGTGTGCGAGGCAATCGAACGTGCCGCCTCCGGCAGGCGCTGGGTGGCGGTCGACGAGGTGACCTCAAACCTGGGCTGAGCCTCCGCTTGCCGGCGGTGCTCCCAAAAAGTCTTCTTGACGCGGCCCCAGGCTTCGATTATCGTGCGGGAAACCTCCTCTGGAACCTTCCAGAGGACCGCTTGCCAACTAGGAGGGGAGGATGGCCAGCTCACCAACGACGGGTAAAGCCCAGGGCTTGTTCACGCGACAGTCGTCGGGCTTGGTGCGAGAGCTGGGCATCCCCGCTGCCACCGGTATCGCCCTCGCCTCGGTCGCGGTCGTCAACACCTTCATCAACTTCTACTCTGGCCTGTTCAACTTCACCAAGGTGGACATGGTCCTGCCGCTCCTCCTTGCAGCGGTCATCTGGTTCGTCGCCATGTTCGCCTACAAGTACCTGCTGCAGGCGATCCCCCGTGCGGGCGGCGAGTACATCTACATGTCCCGCATCATCTCCCCGGCGGTCGGGACGATGATCGGCATCGCGACCGCCGTCGGCTTCTCCTACACCCTGTCGGCCAACGCCAACTTCGCCGCCAACTACGTGCCGTTCGCCCTGAACAGCCTGGGAGCGGCGTTCAACAGCTCCGCGCTCACGAGCGCGGCCACGAACATCACCGGCACCACGACCTGCCTCACAGTCACCTGCTCGCCAGGGCTGGTCATATGCGCCGTGGGCCTCCTGGTGATCGTGGGCGTGGCGTCCGTCTTCTCGCTGCGCCGGATCGCGCAGGTCATCCTCGCCCTTGTCATCTTCCAGGTGCTCGCTTTCCTGGTCCTCGGCTGGCTGCTCGCCACCCACTCGCACGCGGACTTCGTCAACGCGCTGGGCTCGTTCAGCGGCCACTCGACCGCCTACGGCGACGTCATCAACCTGGCGAAGAAGAACGGCGTCCCGCTCGGGGTCGACGTCGGCGCCTCGCTGCTGGTCGTGCCTTTCATGGTCCTCAACTACAACGGCGTGCTGTACTCCTACTATGTCGGCGGCGAGCTCAAGCGCCCCGGCAGCACGTACATCTGGGCATCGGTCATCAGCCTCGCCCTCCTGATCGTGGTCTGGGTCGGCGTCTGGCTCCTGATGCTGAACACCATCGGGCTCGACTTCATGCAGTCCCAGGCCCAGGTCGGCGGGACCTCCGACTACGGGAGCATCACAAGCCTCCAGGCGAACGCCGGCGGCCTGGGCTACGGCCTGGTCCTGTCGGGAGACCCGGTCAGCAAGATCCTCATCGGACTCGCGGTGCCGGCGGCCGAACTGGCGGTCGACCTGGCGTTCGTTGCGGTGGTCACGCGCGTCATCTTCGCCCTCGCCTTCGACCGAATGCTGCCGATCGGGCTGGCCAAGGTCAGCGAGCGCAACGCGTCCCCGGTCAACGCGATCATCCTGGCCGTGATCGTCGGCATCGGCTTCACTATCGTGGGCTCAGTGCTCAACATCGCCAACATCTCGGCCAACCTGGCCCTGTTCTTCGCCCTGGTGCTGCTCGCCGGCTCGATCGCGGCGACCGCGCTTCCCTTCCGCCGTCCGGAGCTGATCTACAAGCCCGGCACCAACGACGTCGCGCGCTTCGCGGGCATCCCGACCGCGGCCATCTGGGGCGCGATCTCGACCGTGCTCGCGCTGTTCGTGGTGGGCGTGATCATCTCCAAGCCAAGCGTGTTCGGGGCCTTCAGCTTCGCTTCCGTGGCCTCGCTTGTCGTGATCTTCATCTCGGGCCCGATCATCTACACGATCGCCAGGCGGATGCGGCTCTCGTCCTCGTCCATCGACATGCGACTCGCCATGCGGGAGCTTCCGCCGGAGTAACGCCGCCCATCGACAAGGGAGACCGATTTGCCCCGTAGCCGGAAGCGCGCGCTCCGAATCTACTTCTCCACGGACATCCACGGTTCGGAGCGCTGCTTCAGGAAGTTCCTGGCGGCGGCAACAACCTACGAGGCGGACGTGCTGATCATGGGCGGCGACATCGCCGGGAAGGGACTCGTGCCGATCCGGGCTTCCAACGGCATGCTCACCGCCCAGGTGCGCGGCGAGTCGGTGTCCCTTCCGCAGGAGGACGAGGCGAGACTGCGCGCCGAGATCAACCGGCTCGGCTTCTACTCGGTGATCGGCGACCCTGCGGAGATGGACCGTCTCGAAGGCGACCCCAAGGCGGTGGACCAGGCGTTCCGGCGGGAGATCGTGGCCCAGATCCAGGCCTGGTGCCGGCTTGCCGATGAGCGCCTCGCGAGCGAGGTCCGCTGCCTCATCACGCCAGGCAACGACGACCCGCTGGAGATCGACCCTGTGCTCAAGGCCGGACCGCGCATCGAGAGTCCCGAGGGCGAGCTTTACGACCTGGGTCCCGCCCTGCTGGCCAGCTGCGGCGACGTGACGCCGACGCCATGGAACACCGAGCGGGAATTCTCGGAGGACGAGCTGGGCAAGCGACTGGCCAAGATGATGGACGCTGTGCCCAAGGGCCGGCAGGTGGTGGCGAACTTTCACAACCCGCCCTTCTCGTCAGGCCTTGACTTCGCGGCCGAGCTCGACGCGAACCTCACGCCGGTGCTGCGTGGCGGACGGCCGAGCATCGTGCCGGTGGGCAGCACCGCGGTGCGCGACACGATCAAGAAGTACCAACCCTCGGTGGCGCTGCACGGCCACATCCACGAGTCAAAGGGAGCGCAGAAGATCGGGCGCACGCTCTGCCTCAACCCAGGCAGCGACTACGCGGCCGACCTGCTCAGGGGCGTGGTGGTCGACCTCGCCGAGGATGGAGGGTGCCTCGACTTCCTCTTCACGGCGGGGTAGCCTGACCGGCAGCATGGCGGGCCACGAGAACGGGGCGGCGGCGGCCGGGACAGCCGGCCCTCTTGCCGATCCGGTCGCCGAAACGCGGCGGCTGGTGGAAGCGAGCAACGAGCTCGGCCTGATCGTCCGCGCGCTCGGCGGGGTGGCCGTCTGCTTGCAGTCGCCCGCGGACGGCCCCCTTCTGCAGCGCAGCTGTGGCGACATCGACGTCGCGACGCGTCGTGAGAGCAGGCGGGGCCTGGTCGATCTCCTGAAGTCGGAAGGTTACGTTCCGGACGATATGTTCAACGCCCTGCACGGGTCGCGCCGCCTGCTTTTCTTCGACGAGGTGAACCAGCGCAAGCTGGACGTGTTCGTCGGGGAGTTCTCGATGTGCCATGTCATCCCCATAACCGACCGTCTCGAACGCGATCCGTTGACGGTGCCGCTTGCCGAGCTGCTGCTGACCAAGATGCAGGTGGTCGAGCTCACCGAGCGAGACCAGCGCGACATCTACAACCTGACCTATCACCATGAGCTGATCGTCGGGGGTGGTCCCGGGATCGAGGCCGACGTCGTGGCGGCCCTGTGCGCGAAAGACTGGGGCCTGTGGCGCACGTCAAAGGCCACCATCGAGAGATGCCAGACGAACCTCGCCGAATACAGGCTGGAGGCGTCCGCCACAGAGCGGATCACAGACCGGCTGCGGACCCTGTGGCGGCACATCGACGATGCCCCCAAGACGACGAGGTGGCGACTGCGGAGTCGAGTCGGCGACCGGGTGCGCTGGTACGAAGAGCCGGAGGAGCATCCCGCCGACGAATAGGTCGGTTGCCATGGCTTTCCATGGCGGGCCATAAGGAAACTGACGATTGTGGGCGGGCAACTGCCGCCCTAGGGTGAGGCTGGACCCGTGACGGAAAGGGCACCCGCCAGTCACCGCAACCAGGACCTGAAGTCCACTCTGGACAGCAACCCCACGCACCCGGGTGACGACCTCGTTCGAGTCCTGGTGAAGCTGACCGACGAGGTGGAGCGATTCGACTCCATGATCCTGCTGCAGCGGAGGATCATCGAGGACCGCGCCCAGCGTCTGAACGAGGCCGACGACGAAGAGGTGAGTCGCGAGGCGCAGGCGATCAAGCTCGAGGCCGACGAGCTGGTGGTGCGGGCCCGCCAGGCGCTCGATGAGCTGCGCCGCTTGGGAGAGCCCACGAGGCCTCCTGCGCCGGATTCGACCCTCCCGGACCGCTCTCCGGCGCTCGCCAGGAACAGGCACGCACGCTGACCCGCCAGGTCGGTTGGACCTTCACCGCCGGGGGTGGGTGTCTCCGCCGAGCGCCCAGGGACCGTTTCGCCGGCGCCGTCAGTTTGTAAGTTGCAATAACCTCACATCAGATGCCCGCCAACAAACCAATCCGCCTGGTCGCCCGCCACCATGATTCGCCGGCAGCGTTCGGCGCCGACCAGGCACGCGCCGAGCTAGCCCGCCTGCTCCACGACAGCGTCGCCCAGACCCTGTCCACGATGCTTCTCGAGCTGGACGAGTTTCGTTCGGCACACCGCGGGCGGGTCGACGTGGTCAAGGATGTCGACCGCATCGAGCTGTCGACTCGCAAGGCGCTTTCCGAGCTCCGTGAGCTCTTGGGCGAGCTCCGTACGCGACCGGCCGGCGATCGCGATGTGGTGAAGCTGGTCAAAAGGGGGATCAGGGGCCGGCGCCCGGATGGCCGGGCAGTCAAATATGAGCTCGTGGTCTCCCCCGGCTGGCCGGAGCGAATCGCCGGGGAAACGGCTGTGGAGTTGCAGCGCATAGTCGCCGAAGCCATCGAAAACGGCGTACGCCACGGTGGCGCCACGCGCATCGGGGTCTCTTTTGCCTTGACGCGAGCCCGCCTCGCGCAGGTCACGATCACCGACGACGGCAAGGGATTGCCCCGGCTGAGACCCTCCGCTGCGGCGGGGCTGGGCATCCTCGGGATGCGCGAGCGGGCGCTTCTGCTTGGCGGCCGCGTTCAGCTGTCGAGCCGCCCAGGACGTCAGGGAACCGTCGTCCGGGTCACCGTCCCACTGGCCGGGCTGGGTCAGAAGGTCAGGTTGAGCCCGACCCCGGCTGGCGCACAACCTCGTCGAGCGATCTCTTCAGCGGCTGCAGGGCGTCAGCCGGCAGCTGCGTCTCCTCCAGCCACGCGAAGATCGCGTCTGCGATCTGGCGCCATACGTTGATCTGGCGGGCCATGGCGCTGCCCCAGTAGGACTTCGACCACGCCGACGCCGCAAGCCAACCCGACACGACACAGCAGAATGCGCCGGTGCCCACTTCGAGCCAACCCAACCAGCCGTCGGGCCGCAGGGTGTTGAGCACGACCAGACCCAAACCGAGGTTCAGGGCCACGGCAGCGGGCACCACGAACCGGTAGAAGAACCTTCCTGACGATGATGCGGACATCCGAATCTCCCCCAACAAGCCCATCAGTGTGCTGAGCCCACGGACGGAGCGTCGCACGCGGGGCCCGTCGAGACCAATGGGGCAATTGTCCCGGTCACCGGGCAAAACGGAAGCGCCCTGGCGCTTGATCACGCTGTGGGAGGCTCTATGATCGGAGAGTCTCGTCGGATGGGCGGCCCGGTACGCCCGAGGGGCACCTGGAGGTTGGGGCACATCGCTGGGTCAGGTCGCCGCAGGTCGGCGATAAGGGTCGGTATCGTCGACGATCATCCTGTTTTCAGGCTCGGATTGAGGCGCGCCCTCGAGAGGGAGTCCGACATCGACATCACCTGGGAGCTTGGATCCGCGGCCAACATCGATGCGCACATGCGCAAGACCCCGGTCGACGTGATCCTGATGGACATCTACTTCGGAGCCGGAATGGATGGAGTGTCAGCGACTCGCGAGGTGATCGAAAAATGGCCGGAGGTCAAGATCGCAGCGATCAGCGCCAGCCTCGACAGCAGGATCGCGCCGGCCAGCAAACGCGCCGGCGCCGGTGTCTTCCTGCCTAAGGCGATGCCCGTCTCGGAAATGGTCAGCTCCATACGACAGCTGGCGGCGAGCAACTCCAACCGATCGCACCGTGTCGAGAAAGTTGTCCGTCGCGCCCCAGACGGCCAGAAACGTGTGGGTGGGTTGAGCCCACGTCAACGGCAGGTGCTCCAGTACATCCGCCTGGGCAGCACCAACCGCGAGATCGCGGCCCGAATGGGCGTTTCGATCGGTACCGTGAACAAACACGTGCAGGCGGTGCTGACCGCGCTCAAGGTGCGCAACCGGACCCAGGCCGTGGCTGCGGCGAGGGAGGACTCCGGCGACTGACCGAGCCCCGTTTGTCCCGACGCCATCGCCGATGGCGATCTTGATTGGGCAAAAATGGTCAGTTCTACCCATTGACTTGGGAATTCACTAGGGCTTTAAGTGCTGTAGGGCCCTTTTGAAGGAAAAAGGACCCGTGGTGAGCGCGGTTCACCTGGGGATTTCAAAGCACCGCAGTCATCTGGTTCAGAGAGAGGGAGAGAGAGTGGTTTCGCCGCAGAGCGTTGGCGTCCCGGCGCGCGTCGACGGTGACACGAGCGCTGAAGAAATTCGCCGGCTGCTCGCTCGGGAGCTGCACGACAGGGTGGCGCAGACGCTGACGACCATGCTGATCGAGCTCGAGAACTTCAAGGTCGAGCAGGTCGGCAGGCAGAGCGTGCTGCGACAGCTGGGTGAGCTACAGGACTCGACCCGCGACGTTTTGAGCAATCTGCGCCACGTCCTCTATGACCTTCGCGACGAATCTGCGGTTGAAGAAGGGTTTGCGGACGCGGTTCGATCCCTCCTGGACCGATTCGAAGAGCGCACCCACCTCAAGGTCCGCCTTTCAGTATCCCCGTCATGGCCCAAGCGCCTGCGGTCGCAGGCGGCGCTGAACATCTACCGAATTCTCGAAGAGGCCCTCACCAACGTACGAATGCACAGCGGAGCGGGCCTGGTTGAAGTCGCGCTCGGTCCGGGCCTCGGCAGCCACCTGGCCGTCGAGGTCAAAGACGACGGTCGTGGCGTCGAATCGGCCACGGGCGACCGGCAGCCGGGCATGGGCATGATGGGCATGCAGGAGCGGGCGCTGATCCTGGGCGGCCGTCTTGAAGTCGAAAGCGCAGCCGGCGGCGGTACCACAGTTCGCGCCATTTTGCCCAAGGAGCAATTGATTTGAGCACTGCAACACAGCAACGCGTACCGACAGCGATATCGTCCCGGACCGCGCGGGTCGTGATCGCCGACGACCAGACACTTTTCAGATCCGGGCTGGCTCGTCTTCTCGACGGCGACGAACGAGTATCGGTCGTAGGCGAGGCCGTCGACGGCAACGACGCGGTCAAGATCGCGCTCGCGCTGAAGCCGGACGTCGTCTTGATGGACATCAAGATGCCTAACCTCGACGGCATAGAGGCGACGCGTCAGATCGTGACCGAGAACCCGAAGATCAAGGTCTTGATGCTCACCACGTTCGAAGCCGACAACCACGTCATCCAGGCGCTGAAGGCCGGAGCGAGTGGATACGTGTTGAAGGACTCCCAGGCCGACGCGATCGTGTCGAGCGTCCTGGCTGTCGTCGCAGGCGAGAGGGTGATGGCGAGCGCCGTCGCCAACCGGGTGCTGGAGATGCTGACCGGGGCAACGACGCCCAAGGAGTTCTACGACGGGCTCACCGCGCGTGAGGTCGAGATCCTGAAGTTGCTTGCGACCGGGATGGCCAACAAGCAGATCGCCTACAAGCTGAAGATCAGCGAGAAGACCGTTCGCAACCACGTCAGCAACATGTACGAGAAGCTGGGCATATACGATCGGGCACAGGCAGTTCTGTACGCGGTTCGGAAGGGTTTGGTCGAAATCTGACGCCGAAGTCCCGGGACGCTGGGCCCACTTCATCCCATGAACTAGTACGACGATCCCATTAACTCTGTGAGCGCGGGGACATACAGTCCCGATCACAGTGGTAGTAGTTCCGGGCCGCAGCGTTCCGCGTACAGGTACAGGCGACCCGGAAGTCGGCCACGGCCCGAACCTGCTGCTGATCGACCGCCAACCCCTGTTCCTGGCCGCCCTCGGCAGCTTGCTGACGGCGCCGCCCGTATGGGCTCGGGTCCAGATCGCCCACGACACCGACGCAGGGCTGGCGATGGCGCTCAGCGGCGACGTGCAGCTGGTCTTCTGCGAGATCAGGTCGGAACCGATACCCGCGGTTGAGCTGGCGGAGCGACTCGCCAAGCTCACGCCGAGGGTGCCGGTGATCCTGCTTGGCGACCCCGAAGACGAGCGTTTGCTTGCGGCCGCGCTGCAGACGAGCGCGGCGGGCCTGTTCACCAAGGACGCCACGCTCGACGAGTTCCTGGTCGGCGTTCAGACGGTCCTGTCGGGCCACCGAGCGGTCGGCGCGAACCTCATGGGCATGGTGCTCGAGAGGCTGACAGACGCTCCCGCATATGGCCGCCGGCCCGCCAATCGCCTTTCGCCGACCGAGCTGGACATTCTGACGATGATCGGTGAGGCCAAGTCGATTCAGGTCATCGCCGCCGCCAGGGGCATAAGCCACAAGACGGTGCGCAACCACCTGGCCAACATCTATAGAAAGCTGGAGCTCCGCAGCCGGACCGAAGCGATGCTTTGCGCGGCACGGATGGGCCTGACCGCCAACTAGCCTCGGATGTCCTCAACGCGTCTGGGACAAAAGACCCATTCGGGCGGGCAAATCCCATTCTCAAAAGGCACTCGGGTGCGCACCATCAGCTCAGTGGCTTTGCACTCCGTCGACGCGGCGTCGCCCGGCCAGGAGGTCGCGCCGCGCCTGGGTGAGCGCCTCCTGGGCTTGCGGCTGCTCAACGAAGGGCAGCTTCGCCGTGCTCTTGAGGTCCAGCTGCAGAGCGCGCGTCCGCTTGGAGTGCTGCTGCTCGAGCTGGGGCTCGTCGACGAAGACCGGCTGACCGCCGTGCTCGGCGAGCACCTCGAGGTCCCCGTTGCCGACCTCAGGCGGGAAGCGGTCGACGCCGAGGCGGCCAACCTCGTTCCGGCAGACTTCGCCCGCCGGCACGTTCTCTTGCCGATCCGCCAGCAGGATGGCGAGCTGTCGGTGGCCATGGCCGACCCGATGAACCTTCACGTCGTGAACGACCTGCGCCTTCTGACCGGGCTTGCCATCGTCCCTTACATCGCGGGGCAGTCCGACATCCTCGGGAACCTCAGCCGGATCCACAGCATGCGCCCGCGCATTCACGAAGCGGCGCGTTCACTGGAAGAGAGCAGGCCCCAGTTCGGGGTCGCGCGCTCGATCGTCTTCGAGCTTTCGGCCATCACCGCGACATCGCCCGCGGTCGAGATCGTGAACTTGTTGATCACGCAGGGGTTGAGGGACCGTGCCTCCGACATGCACATCGAACCCCAGAAGGAGTTCCTCAGGATCCGGTTTCGGGTGGACGGCGTGCTTCAAGACGTTGCGCACCTGCCCACTTCGACGGGAGCCGCCCTCGCTTCTCGAATCAAGATCATGGCCGGCATGAACATCGTCGAGCGGCGGCGCGCGCAGGACGGGCAGATCAGCCTCACCGTCGACGGCCGCGAGCTCGACGTGCGTGTCGCGACGATCGAGACGATCTGGGGGGAAAAGCTGGTCCTCAGGCTGCTTGACCGTGGACGGTCACTGATCACCCTGGAGCAGCTTGGCTTCTCTCGTACGTCCTACTCGCGGTTCCACACGATGCTCCACTCACCCTACGGAATGATCATCGTGTCGGGGCCGACCGGCAGCGGCAAGACGACCAGCCTGTACGCGGCGATCCACGAGCTCGACCAGCAGGTTCGAAACATAATGACCATCGAAGACCCGGTCGAGTACACGTTCGACAACATCAACCAGAGCCAGATCAACAAGCTGGCCGACATCAGCTTCGCGAACGGGCTGCGCGCCATCCTGCGCCAGGACCCGGACATCATCCTCGTGGGCGAGATTCGCGACCGGGAAACCGCGGAGATCGCCGTGCAGTCGGCACTGACCGGCCACCTCGTGCTCTCGTCCTTGCACGCGACCGACGCCGCCGGGGCTCTCCTTAGATTCATCGACATGGGGATCGAAGGCTTCCTGATCGCGTCGTCTGTGATAGCGATCGTGGCCCAGCGCCTCGTGCGCAAGGTCTGTGACGGGTGCAAGACGGAACACCCGCCGACGGTGGAGGAAACCGAGTTCGCCGCCTCCCTCGGCCGCCCAGTGCCAGCTCAGCTCTATCACGGGCAGGGGTGCGGGCGGTGCAATCACACCGGCTACTACGACCGCATCGGGGTCTTCGAGGTGCTGACGATGACCGATGAGCTCAAGCGCCTCGTGATCGGTCGAGCCGGACATCGGGAAATCATGGAGGTCGCGATTCAAGGTGGAGTCGTTCCGCTGCGCGTGGACGCATGGGAGAAGGCCGCCGCAGGCGTGACCACCGTCGCCGAAGTCTTGCGGAGTGTCTACATCCTTTGATCGGAGGCTAGCCATCGCCAAGTTCCAGTACCGAGCCTATAGCCCGCAGGGAGCCCTTGAAGACAAGCTGATCGAGGGCGACTCCGCCTCGTCCGTCAACCTGAATCTCAGCCGCCGCGGGTATCGGGTCGTTTCGCTTCGCCCCGCACGAGGCGGCTGGCACTGGGTCTATCGAGAGCTGCCCACGTTCTTCGGCGTGAGCACGTCGGACCTGGTGCAGTTTTCACGCCAGCTGTCGACTTTTCTCAAGGTCGGCGTGCCGATCACCGAAGCGATCCGGCTGCTGCGCAGCGGCACCCGCTCCGGGCCTTTCCGGGCCGCCCTGGACGATGTCAACGACGACCTTGACGACGGCGAGTCGTTCTCGGTGGCCATATCGCACCATCCGAACGTCTTCAATCAGCTCTACGTCGACATGGTGCGGGCGGCGGAGTACAGCGGCAGCCTTGACCGGGTCCTGCTGCAGATCGCGTCCTACCTTCAGAGGCAGGACACGGCTCTCAAGAAGCTTCGCAGCGCGATGATCTACCCGGCCATCATCCTGACCCTGGCCGTCGTCGTCTGCGCCGTCCTCATCGTCGTGGTGCTGCCGAACTTCGTAGCCCTGTTCAGGGAGTTTCACGCCGAGCTGCCCCTCCCGACGAGGCTGCTCATAGCGCTGGGCACCTTCGCGCAGACGTGGCGGCTCGAGATCGTGGTCGGGACTGCGCTGGTCATCTTCGGTGCTTTTTTCTTCTTCCAGAGCAAGCGCGGCCACGTCTTCTGGGATCACCTGGTGATCCGGCTCCCCGTGCTGGGCACGATCGTGGTCTTTGCCATCGTCGAGCGCTTCACACGCACCCTGGCCACGATGCTTCGCGCCGGCATCCCGATCAGTCAGACCTTCGACGTCGCCAGCGCCTCGGCAGGCAACACCCGCTATCGGAGGGGCCTCGAATCCGTCCGTCAGCGAATGGTGACCGGGGACGGGTTCTCCGAGCCACTTGCCGCCACTGGACTGTTCGGGCCGATGGTGATCCGGATGGTGAAGGTCGGCGAGGAGACCGGCACGCTGGACCAGAGCCTCGAACAGATCGCCGACTTTCTCGCCGAGGAGATGGACTACAAGGTGCGGAACATGATCGCCCTGATGGAGCCGGCCCTGGTCATAGCGGTCGGTGCGGCGGTCGGGTTCGTCGCCGTCTCGGTGGTCCTGCCCATGTACGGGCTGCTCAGAGCCGTCCACTGATGCCGAGCCGCAGGCAGCGGCGCCACAGGGCCCAGGCCGGGACCACGCTGATCGAGCTCCTGGTGAGCACGATGATCATCGGCCTGGTCGTGGTCCTCCTGGTGGGCGCCTTCAGCACGGGTCTTCTCGACGCGACCCTCACCAAGCGCAACACGGCCGTGAATGCCGCGGTCGAGTACGAGCTGGAGCGGATCGGCGCCGCAACTTACGCCAGCACGCCAACGCCTTATTCGGAATGCTTTGCCGTCGACACCGCGGCCACGCCGACGCGGGTCGGCCTCGCCGGCGGCTGCCCGGCCGGCACGAACCTTCGCGCCGACGTCACCGAGAGCAACGTGCAGACGGGAGTCCAGCAATGGTCGGTGCAGGTTCGCACCTATCCGTCACTCGGCGCCGTGGGCACCAAGGTGTCCGTGTACAAGGTGGACCGGTGACGGATCCCGTGCTGACAGCTCGGGTCGCGGCGCGGCGCCGGAGTCAAGCGGGTTACACGTTGATCGAGCTCATCGTCGCCAGCGCGATCGGCCTCATGGTCATGGGAGCCCTCACATCGGTCGTGCTCACGATGGCGCTCGGCGCCAACACGGCCACCAGCCGGGTCGAGGCGAGCGCACAGATCCGCAACTTTCAGCTGACGGCGTACGACGACTTCGCCATGAGCGAACCCCCGGCGCCCGTCGGATGCGGAACGTCCGCCAACCGTTGCACCACCCAGGACATGATCCTCGACGGAAGCCGCATGCCGAACCAGGCCGGCGCCGTCGCGGCGCCGTACACGGTCAGGTACACCTGGGATCAGAGCCGGAAAGTCGTCACACGCTTTGTCGGGGTCACGAGCCGGGTCGCGTCCAGCGGGGTCACGAGCTACTCGTGGTATGTCGATTCCAGCGGGGCGCACCCGGTCGTGGTGGTCAGCATGACCGTCGTCGTCAGCTTCTACAACACCTCGTACGCGGAATCCCAGACCCTTTTGTTCTATCCCCGGGTGACATCGTCATGAAGACCCGCCTCCGCTTGCTGGTGGGTGACAGGGCGGCGAGACAGCGGGGCAGCATCCTGAGCGGGGTCTTGATCATCGTGGCCTTCCTCGCGATCCTGGTCGGCGCGGTGATGACCGAGCTCACGAGCTCCTTTTTGATCTCGAACACGCTTGTCCATCGAATGCAGGATGAGGCTACCGTCACGTCAGCGGTCGAGCTCGGCATCCACCAGCTGCAGGGCAGCACCCCGCCTCCCGTCTGCGCGCGCGACGGTCGCGGTCCGTGGTTTGTGACCTTGAACGGCAGCCCTGCGGCCGTCACCCAGACCTGCAAGGGGATCGTTCCGGACGTCGCGCAGGGGCTTGCATCAGGGGCATTCACGCTCGACGGTGTCCACGACACGACCGCAGGGCGCAACAGATACCTGGTCACCGATTCCACAGGACGGCTTCGCGCCTACGCTTTCAGCCAGACCTCTCCGAGCTGGTCCGTCGGGATCGGTGGAGCGCCGACCGCAAGCCTGCTTCCGGCCGTCCGCTCAGACGGCTCGAGCGTGCTGCTCATTCCCACGTCGATGGGGGGTTCGGGTTGCGGCGGCCATTGCGTGGCCCTCTTCACCGACCAGGGTGGGGCGGCGCCGACCTTCCGCTGCAGCATGCAAGCGTCGACGCGGGTGACCACCGGGGTCGCCAAGGAGGTCAGCGCCGCTGGATCGCCCAACTTTCCGGACTACGTGTTCTTCGGCGACTCGGGAGCGGCCGGGGCTCTTTACGTGTACAACGCCGCGAGCACTGCCCCTTGCGACCAGCTGGCGGTAGGTTCCCTTGGCGGGACGGCCGCCGGGCCCCCACTCGTCTTCCCGGGGACCGCGAACGTGAGGAGGAGAACCTCGACCGTCAATGACGAGATCTTCGTTCTTGTGAGTAATGGCACCCGCACCGATCTTCAGCATTGGCGCTACACGGAAGCCGTGGACGACAGAGGCAACACGACGCAGAGCCTGACCCAGGTCAGCTCGCTGAACCTCACCGGCATGCTCGGGGGCACTGCGGTCGGCTATGCCATCAGCTCTACCGTCCCCGTGATCGGGACGAACCTGACGCTGGCCATGGCCGGATCCGGTGGCCAGATCGCCACGACCCGCATCGCGGTGAGCTTCGGACCGTCCTACACGACATCACCTCCGGTCGGCATCACGCTGCCCGGCGCGGTCTCGCGACCCCCCTACTGGTGCCACTGCCCGGGCCAGGACCTGATCGGGGTCGGCAGCACCAACGGCACGCTCTACCTTCTAAACGCAGCGCTCGCCGTCAAGTGGTCGTACCCCGGCCAGGCCGACGGCTGGCCCGCCATCAACACCACGCCGACCGCCGACGCGAACGGAGACTGGTACTTCGGCGCCGAGGACGGCTATGTGTACGACGTCGAGCTTCCCACCGGCGGCGCAATCATGTTGAAAGCCGCCCGCTTCGGCCCGGGTGGCGCCGTTCGGAGCTCGCCGATCGTGGGGGGAGCCTCGGACGGGTGCGGCTCCGGGCCCTGCGTCTACTTCGGGTCGTCGACCGCCGGCACCTATTTCGCGCGGATCGGAAG
>DAIPXW010000013.1:0-7282 GCA_036783075.1 Candidatus Dormiibacterota bacterium
CCCGCCAGCGGCTGCTCCTTCGAGAATCGCGCCCGGATCAGCCTCAGGACGGGCATCTCGCGCTCCGCCCATTCGATGAGGTCCTGGCCCTGGGCGGCCAGGTTCATGTCTTTCACGTCATTGCCTTTGGTGCTGACTTTCAAAACCCCTCTCCTAATACACGATCTCGCTGATCACCTCGACGTCCGGCAGGCGCTTTCGCCCGCCTAGGTCCTGGAGCTCGATGAGGACCTGGACGCCCACCACGATGCCACCAAGCTTTCGAATCAGTCGGACTGCTGCGGCTGCGGTGCCGCCCGTCGCAAGTACATCATCGACGATCAGCACCTTCTGGCCGGGCTCTACCGCGTCGGCGTGGACCTGGAGCTCGTCGGTTCCGTATTCGAGCTGGTAAGCCTCGCCGATCGTTTTCCATGGCAGCTTGCCGGTCTTTCGGATCGGCACGAACCCGGCGTCGAGCTTGACCGCGATTGCCGCGCCCGGGATGAAGCCGCGCGCCTCGATCGCCGCCACGAGGTCAGGGCTCCGGTCGATCCAGCTCCGCGACATCATGTCGACCGCCTCGCGGAAGATCGCCTTCCGGGCCAGGAGCGGCGTGATGTCGCGAAACACGATGCCGGGCTGGGGGTAGCCTGGTATGTCCCGCACGTACCGCTTCAGCTCCTCGGAGCGTGACCCCGGGCTCATATCACGGACCGGAAGTATTCCAGGGTCCGCCTCAGTCCGTCTTCGAGCTTCACCTCGGGCTCCCAGCCTAAGGCGCTCCTCGCATGCGTGATGTCCGGGCGGCGCTGCTTCGGGTCGTCTACCGGGAGCTCACGATGCACGATCTCGCTCTTCGAGCCGGCGATCCGGACGATGGTCTCGGCGAGCTGAAGGACCGTGACCTCATGCGGGTTGCCGAGGTTCACGGGCATCGCGTCACCGTGCTCGAGATTGGCCAGGATGCCCCTGACCAGGTCGGACACGTAGCAGAGGCTCCGCGTCTGCGACCCGTCGCCATAAACGGTGAGCGGCTCGCCACGAATCGCCTGCGCCATGAAGTTCGGTACCGCGCGCCCGTCGGAGACCTGCATCCGCGGGCCATGGGTGTTGAAGATGCGCACGATCCGGGTGTCCACGGCGTGCGCCCGGTGATAGGCCATGGCGAACGCCTCCGCGCACCGTTTCGCCTCGTCGTAGCACCCGCGCGGGCCGATCGGGTTCACGTTGCCCCAGTAGCCCTCCGGCTGCGGATGGACGAGCGGGTCACCGTAAACCTCGGAGGTCGAGGCCAGAAGAAACGTAGCTTCCTTGGCCCTTGCCAGACCCAGCATGTTCATCGTGCCGACGGTGCCGACCTTGAGCGTGTGAATCGGGTTGGCGTCGTACTGCGGTGGCGATGCGGGCGATGCGAAGTGCAGCACGTACCTCACATCGCCGCCGATGAAGATCCCGTGGTTCACGTCCGCCTGCCGGAACTCGAAGTCGGGGTTGCCCTCGAAGGACTTCAGGTTCTCGCGCGAGCCTGTGATCAGGTTGTCGAGGGCCAGCACGCTCACGCCTCGAGCCAGCAGCGTCTCGCACAGGTGCGACCCGATGAACCCAGCGCCGCCCGACACCACCGCGCGCGGCTTAGTCGCGGCCGATGCCTCGATATGTGAAGCCGAGCCCGCGCATGATCGATGGGTCGTAGATGTTCCTACCGTCGACGACCACCGGTTTGCGCATGGTTTCTTTGATCCTACCCATGTCGAGATGCCTGAACTCGTTCCACTCCGTCACCACGACGAGGGCGTCGGCGCCGGCGGCCAGCTCGTAGGAATCGGCCGAGTACTCGATGTCCGGCAAGAGGGCGCGCGCGCGTTCCATCGCCGCCGGGTCGTAGGCGCGGACGTGCACGCCGGCGGACAGCAGCACTTTCGCGATGTCGAGGCTTGGCGCCTCGCGCAGGTCGTCTGTGTTCGGCTTGAAGGCGAGCCCGAGCAGGCCGATCACCTGGCCGGGCAGCTCCTCCAGGCAGTCACGCAGCTTGTCGATGACCAGCATGCGCTGGTCGCGGTTGATGTCCATCACCGCGTGGAGCAGCTCCGGGTGGTAATCGAAGCGTTTGGCCAGAGCCGCGAGCGCCTTCACGTCCTTCGGAAAGCACGATCCGCCGTAGCCGATGCCCGCCTCGAGGAAGCTCGGCCCGATGCGCTTGTCAAGCCCCATGCCTTCCGCCACCTGCTTGGCGTCGGCATCGACCCTCTCGCAGATGAGCGCGATCTCGTTGATGAACGAGATGCGCGCGGCAAGGAACGCGTTGGAGGCGTACTTCACCATTTCGGCCGTGTAGATGTTGGGCGTGATGAGGATCGGCGCCTCCAGCGGTGCGTATAGGCGGGCCACCTTCTGGGCCGCCTCCACGTCATGGCTCCCGATCACGACCCGGTCGGGGTGCATGAAGTCCTGGATCGCCGAGCCCTCGCGCAAGAACTCCGGGTTCGACACGACGGCCGTCAGATGGCGGCTGTTGCGTTCGCGCAGAACCTTGGACACCATGTCGCCCGTCAGCGGGGGGACGGTTGACTTGTTGACGACGACCAGCGGTCCGTCGAGACAGTCGGCGATCGAGTTCGCGGCGGACTCGACGAAGGATAGGTCCGCCTCCCCACCTTCGCCTTCGGGCGTGCTGACCGCGATGATCGCGTACTCGGCTCCGGGCACCGCGTCCTCGTAAGCGGTCGTGAAGGCGAGGCGGCCGGCCTTCGCGTTGCGCTCCACGAGCTCGCCCAGCCCCGGCTCGTAGAACGGGATACGGTGGGATTTCAGCATCGCGATCTTCTCGCGGTTGATGTCGACGACGATGACATCGTTTCCAAGGTCGGCGAGGCAGGCCGCGGTGGTGAGGCCCACGTACCCGGCGCCGATGACCGCCACTCTGCTCAAGGCGGGGGGATTATCTCAATACGGATTCATAAACCGCGATCGTCTGCCGAGCCGTGCTGCGCCACGTGAAGCGCCTGGCGCGGTCGAGCCCGGCTTTCCGCCATCCGTCGGGTTCCGCCACCATCGCCGCCGCCGCCGCACCGAGCGCCTCGGCATCCCCGTCGTCGACGAGGCGGCCTGCGTCGCCCACGACCTCCGGCAGGCTCGAATTCCGGTACGCGGCGACTGGACAGCCGCACGCCATGGCCTCCAGGCAAGGCAGGCCGAATCCCTCGTAGCGGCTGGGGAAGACGAGGCAACCGGCGGCCGAGTAGAGGTCGGCGAGCTCCAGGTCGTCGACGCGACCCAACATCCGGGCCCCGGGCATGGCGGCCGGCGCCTGCTTGCCCGGGTCCCCCGCGACCACCAGGTCGAGCCCAGGGTGGATCTTTTTCGCCGCCGCCCAGGCGCCCAGCAGCGACGACGGATCCTTGCGTACGTCGAGAGCGCCGACGAACAGCAGGAATCCGGGTTCTAGGCCCCAACGCTGCTTGACCCTCTCGCGAGCGCCGGTCCTGGGTTGAAAGACGTCATCCGCGGCTTCCGGCACGACACTGACCCGGCGTGGGTCGACGCCACCCCACCGGGCGGCGTCGGCGGCGGTCGCGTCCGAGACCGCGATCACCGCGGCGGCGCGTTTCAGCAGGCGCTTTCCGAGCCAGTAGCGCATCCGTTCCCCCCGCATCCGGGGCCCACCCCACGCCCACGGGATCAGGTCGTGCAGGGTCACGGCGAGCGGGCAGGGCGAGCGGCCGGGAAGCCGGAGGTCGACGGCATGGTAGAGGTCGGGGCCGATGCGCTCGAGGTCCGACCCCAGCGCGACCGCCTCCTCGTAGGCGGCGACCTGGCCGTGATACCGCCTCCGCGAGCCGGCCAGGAGGTACCGCCCCGGCGGAAGGGCCGGCTCGTCGAGCGCTGCGTCGAGCAGCAACGTCAGGTGGGAGTCGAAGCCCTCGGCGATCAAGCCTTTCAAAAGGCCCCTGGCGTAAGTGCCCACGCCCCGACCCGCGCTGGGGCCCTGCAGAGGCCTCATGTCGAGCAGGACCGAGGGGCCGGACGGGTCGTTGCTGGGACGGGCGCGCGCGGGGCGCATCTGTGAAGAGGTTGGGGTCACGAGCCGAGCCATCATAATTTGGCGGCCATGGAGCCCCCAATCCCCGCGAGCTCAGAGGTTTCGTCGTGAGCTCGCGGAGGCCCGATGACCTGGATGTCGTGATCGTCGGCGGCTGCGGACATGTCGGGCTGCCACTTGCACTCTCGCTGGCCGACTGCGGCTACAGCGTGGGGATTGACGACATCGACGCGGCCAAGGTGGACCTGGTCAAAAGCGGCCACGTGCCCTTCGAAGAGAAAGGCGCCGAAGCGCTGCTCGAGAAACTTTTGCCCACCGGTCGCCTGCAGCTGGCGTCGGACCCGGCGATGGTCAGGCGCACCGACACCGTCATCCTGGTCATCGGCACGCCGATCGACGAGTTCATGAACCCGTCGGTGCGGATCTTCGACCGGGTCGTCGACGACCTCATCCCCCACCTGAGGGACGGGACGTTGATCGTGCTGCGGTCGACGGTCTTCCCCGGCACCACGGAGTCGGTCGAGCGCCGCCTCCGCTCCGCGGGTAAAGACGCCGCGGTCGCTTTCTGTCCCGAGCGCATCGCCGAGGGGCAGGCGCTCGAAGAGCTGCGCACGCTGCCGCAGCTCGTGGGCGCCTCCTCGGATGGCGCCTTCGAAAGAGCGAGCCGTCTGTTCGAGCGCCTCGGGGTCAGCGTCCTGCGCACGACACCTCAGGAGGCGGAGCTGGCCAAGCTCCTCACGAACACCTGGCGCTACATGAAGTTCGCCATCGCGAACCAGTTCTTCCAGATCGTGCACCGCTCAGGTCTCGACTACAACCGGGTGCTCGACGCCATCCGGCACGACTACCCGCGAGCCGCCGACCTTCCCGGTCCCGGCTTTGCCGCCGGCCCGTGTCTTTTGAAAGACACGATGCAGCTGTCCGCGTTCACGCCCGACCACTTCCCGATGGGCCAGGCCGCCATGCAGATCAACGAGGGCCTGCCGAATTACATCGTCGATACGCTCAATTCGCGGAAGCCGCTGCAGGGCCGCACGGTCGGGATCCTCGGAATGGCGTTCAAAGGCGAGTCGGACGATCCTCGCGCTTCGCTGAGCTACAAGCTGCGCAAGCTGGCCCAGTTCAAAGGCGCGCGCGTCCTCTGCACGGACCCATATATCGAGGACCCGTCCTTCGAGCCGTTGGACATGGTGCTTCGCGAGTCGGAGCTCCTGGTCATCGCCGCACCACATCGTGCGTACCGGAAGCTCGAGCTAGAGGGCCGCGACGTGGTCGACATCTGGGGCATCACGGGACCAATAAGGTTATGAAACCTTATGAGAGGGAACGCGGCGTTCCCTCTCATCGGGCCGCTTCGCGGTCCTGCTCTCCCTTTCATGAAAGGAAGAATTTTCTTAGTTGATTGCTCCCCGCCACGATTGGTTGCCCTTAAGGACGTGGGTTAGACGGCCTGGCGAAGCCAGGCCTTCCGGCGACGCATGAAAGTACTGGTCACCGGGGCGGCCGGGTTCATTTCCGGGTATCTCGTCGCCGAGCTGCTCCACGCCGGACACGAGGTGATCGGCGTCGACAACTTCAGCAAATACGGCCCGGTCAAGCGGAGCTTCGACACAGATCCCCGCTACCGGCTCGTGGAAGGCGACGCGAAGGACGCGACACTCCTCACGGAACTGGCGGCCGATTGCGACCAGCTCGTCGCCGGAGCGGCCATGATCGGCGGCATCTCGTACTTCCACGAGTTCGCCTATGACCTGCTCGCCGAGAACGAGCGGATCTCATCAGCGACGTTCGATGCGGCGATCAGCGCGCACGCGCTCGGCCGGCTGCAGAAGATCACCGTCATCTCGAGCAGCATGGTTTTCGAGTCGGCGACGGCATTTCCCACGCCTGAGGGCGCCCAGCTCACGAGCCCGCCACCCCGCTCGACCTATGGATTCCAGAAGCTTGCCACCGAGTTCTTCGCGCACGGGGCGCACGAGCAGTACGGCCTGCCGTACACGATCGTGCGGCCTTTCAACTGCGTTGGCATCGGCGAGCGACGAGCGCTGCGCGATCACCAGGTCATGAGCGGAAACGTCAAGCTCGCGATGAGCCATGTGGTGCCCGACCTCTGCCAGAAGGTCCTCAAAGGTCAGGATCCGCTGCACATACTGGGCGACGGCAGCCAGGTGCGGCACTACACATACGGTGGAGACCTGGCGCGCGGCATCCGCCTTGCGATGGAGTCGGAGAAAGCGCTGAACGATGACTTCAACCTCTCGACCGCGCGCTCGACGACGGTGCGCGAGCTCGCGGAGGCGATCTGGCGCAAGGTGCACGGCGACGACCGGCGGGTGAACCTGGTCTCGGACCCTCCCTTCGAGCACGACGTCCAGATGCGCGCGCCCGATGTGCGCAAGGCGGCCGAGGTGCTCGGGTTCGAGGCCACCACCTCCCTGGACGAGATGCTCGACGAGGTCATCCCGTGGATCTCGGTGGAGATCAAAGAGGGCCGGATCTGATGCCCTCGGCATGAGCGACCCTACGCCTGCTCTCAGCGTGGTCATACCCGTGTACAACGAAGGCGAGAACGTGGTGCCGACCCTTCGTGGCGTGGTGCAGCACGCCCACGCTCGGCCCCTCGAGGTACTCGTAGTGCACGACTTCGACGAGGACACCACCGTGCCGGTCGTCAAGCGCCTCCAGTCGGAGATGCCGGAATTGCGCCTGCATCGCAACACGCTTGGGCGCGGCGTGCTCAACGCGTTGAAGTCCGGTTTGCGAGCCGCGCGGGCCCCTTACGTCGTGGTCACGATGGGCGACGGCTCTGACAACCCGGCCGACATCGATCCCATGTACCAGCTCGCATGCGGCGGCGCGGACGTCGTGGCGGGATCGCGGTACATGCGCGGCGGCAGCCAGCTTGGGGGACCGCTGCTCAAGCGCACGATGTCACGCGTCGCCGGCCTCTCGCTACATTTCCTGGGCGGCGTTCCCGTGCACGACGCGACCAGCAACTTCCGGCTGTACTCGAAGCGGCTGCTGAACCAGGTGACAATCGAGTCCACCGGCGGGTTCGAGCTGGGGCTGGAGCTGACCGTGAAGGCCTACAGGCTCGGTCTGCGCGTCGCGGAGGTGCCGACCACGTGGCGGGACCGAACGGCAGGGCAGAGCCGCTTCCGACTCTGGCAGTGGCTGCCGCGCTACTTGAAGTGGTACCGGTACGGCATGGCCGGCCGCTTCAGCAAGGGCCGGGAATGATGCGCGTGCTGGTGGGCCGGT
>DAIPXW010000013.1:7382-15951 GCA_036783075.1 Candidatus Dormiibacterota bacterium
TGCAGCGGTCGATAGTTCTTTTTGTAGTAGTCCCAGTACGCGCCTGATTTCAGCGGCCTCCACCACTCAGAGTGGACCTGGTACCAACTCACCGTCCGCCGCAGCCCGTCCGCGAGCGCGACCTGCGGCTCCCAGCCAAACTCGGTCATCCGGGTGATGTCGAGCGCGTACCGGTAGTCGTGACCCGGCCGGTCGGCCACGTACTGGATGAGGCTCTGAGGCTTGCCAAGGATCTCGAGCACCGCGTCGGCGATCTGCTTGCCGCTCGTCTCAGCGCCGGTGCCGACGTTGTAAATGCCGCCGGCCGGCGCCTCGTGCAGCACCAGGTCGATCGCGCGACAGTGGTCCTCGACGTAGATGAAATCGCGCACGGCGGAGCCGTCGTTGTACAGAGGCAGCGGAAGGCCGTCGATCGCGTTGGTGATCAACACCGGTACCAGCTTCTCCGGATACTGGTAAGGACCGTAGTTGTTGGACCCCCTTGTCACCAGCAGCGGGAGTCCGAAGCTCTCGGCGTACGCGCGCGCGATGTGCTCACCGCCCGCCTTGCTCGCGGAATAGGGGCTGCGAGGCTTGAGCGGGTCTTCCTCGCGGGACCGCCCGGCGCGTACGTCGCCGTACACCTCGTCCGTGCTCACGAGCAGGAAGACCTGGTGTCGATGCTTCCGCGCGGCCTCGCAGAGCACGGCGGTGCCGCGCACGTCCGTCTCGATGAACGCGAACGGGTCCATCAGGGAGCGGTCGACATGCGTCTCGGCCGCGAAGTTGACTATCGCGTCGGCGCCATCGGCAAGCGAGTCCACGAGAGCGGCGTCGCAGATGTCGCCGTGGAAGAACCGGTAGCCCTTCTGACCTTCGAACTCCACCAGGTTCGCGAGATTCCCCGCGTATGTGAGCTTGTCGAGCACTGTGATCTCGACCTCGGGCCGCGTCTGCCGCACCAGCCGCACGAAGTTGGAACCGATGAAACCCGCGGCTCCGGCGACGAGGATCCGCCCGAGCGCTCGTGTCACTTGATGGCGGGCCCCGCCGTCCAGTCGTACCCGATGTCCTGGTCGTCGTGCGGAATCCGGCCCTCGTCATCCGGGTCGTAGACGCTGGAGGTGATGTAGAGAACGTGGCTCAGCTCGAGGGCGCGGCATCCGTGCGCCACGCCAGGCGGGATCTTCACGCATGTCGCCTCGCGGTCACCCATCAGGAACTCCATCAGCGATCCCCTGGTGGGCGAGCCTTCTCGCGTGTCGTACAGCGCGACCTTGATCTCACCGATCACGTACCACCAGTCCGTCTGCCGTTGGTGGATGTGCCAGGCCTTGGCCGTGCCGGGGTACATGAGGGCGTGGCTCCACTGGCCGAAGTGATCGAAGAATCCGTCGGTCTCGCGGACCACCTCGCGGAAGAAGCCGCGGTCGTCGGTGTGCGTGACAAGCTGCTTCAGCACCACCCCTTCGATTGTTTGCGTCTTCACATCAGTCCTCGCGATTGGCTCCGTGGGCGCGGACGAAGTCCTGCACAGCGTAGTAAGCGGGCATCGACTCTCCCGCATCGCCCCAGAAGCCCTCGAGGATGTCGTACTCCATCAGGCCCCGTTCCAGATACCAGTTGTTGACGTCGGTGATCTCGAGCTCTCCCCGCCCCGAAGGCCGCAGCTCGGGGAGCACCTTCCAGACCGTCTCATCGTAGAAATACACGCCCGTGACGGCGAAGTCGCTCGGCGGCTGGTCGGGTTTCTCGACGATGCGCTCGATGCGGCGGCTGCCGTTCAACTTCGCGACGCCAAGGTTGCGCAGGTGCGCGGGGTCGCTCTCTTTAGACAGCACGACCCGAGCCCCGCGCTCCTGCTTGCGGAACGCTTCGACGCAGTGGCGGATCGACCGCTCGAATATGTTGTCGCCGAGCAGGACCACGCTGCGGTCGCCGGCCACGAACTTCTCCGCGAGGCCCAGGGCTTCGGCGATTCCGCCCGGCTTGTCCTGGTAGGCGTAGAACAGCCTGTCGATGCCGAACTCCTGGCCGTTGCCGAGCAGGCGGAGGAACTCGCCCGCATGGGTGCCGCCTGTGACCAGCATCATCTCCGACACGCCGGCCCGGACCAGCGCCTCGATCGCGTAGCTGATCATCGGGCGGTCGTAGATCGGCAGCAGGTGCTTGTTGGTGATCCGCGTGAGCGGGTGCAGCCGGCTGCCCGTGCCGCCCGCCAGGATGACTCCCTTCATCACTGCCGGGATTCTAGGCGCTGGTCCGACGGACTTATGCTTCGCGGATATGGCCGAAGTCCCGGGCGGACCGCGACCGGCGCCGGCTCAGACCCGCTTCTCCGCCGACGGCTTCTGGTGGTGGGACGGCGCCGAGTGGCGCCCAGCCCTTTCGCAGGACCGCCTGTGGCGGTGGAACGGTCAGGCCTGGGAGCCGGCCCGCCTCACCGCCGCTCCGAGATCGGGAGGGGGCGCCGGGGCCGCGATCGGGATCACCGTGGCGGTCTTCGTCGGAGTGCTGGTCATCGTCTCGATGGTGACTGTGGTGATCCTCTTCACGATGGGCAACCAGATCTCCAACGTCTTCTCCAACGTCGCGGCGGCGCTCACGGCTCCTAGCCCATAAACAAGCGCCCCCAGCCGGAGTAGGCCACAAGGTGTTGTGGCAGACTGGCCCCGACACCGAGCATGCCGAGACCTGACAACTGGCCGCGAACGATCCTCCACGTCGACCTGGACGCCTTCTATACGTCCGTGCACCAGCGCGACGACCCGAAGCTGCGCGGCATCCCGGTCGCGGTCGCCGGCCGCTCCAAACGTGCGGTGGTGATGGGTGCCTCGTACGAGGCACGGGCGTTCGGGGTGCGCTCCGCGCTGCCGCTCCACGAAGCGCTGAAGGTGTGCCCCCAGCTGATCGTGGTGACCCCCGACGGGGGCAGGTACCGGGAGGCGAGCCGGCTCGTGCACCAGATCTTGCGCAGGTTCACCTCGCCCGAGCTTGTGGAGGGGATCGCGCTCGACGAGGCGTACCTGGACGTCACGGCGCGCACGCGCCACGGCACCTCCAACGGCGAGGAGATCGCGCGCCGGATCAAGTTCCAGATCCACACGGAGGTGGGCCTCACTGCCTCGGTCGGCGTGGCCACCTCGAAGCTTGTCGCGAAGGTGGCGAGCGGCACCCGCAAGCCAGACGGATTGGTCCTGGTGTCTCCCGGCACCGAGGCGAACTTCCTCGCCCCCCTCCCCATCGGGGTCATCCCCGGTCTCGGCCCCAAGACCGAAGAGCGCCTGCACGCGATGGGCTTGCGAACCGTGGGCGAGCTCGCGGCGTACGAGACCCAGCGGCTGGTGCAGGCGCTGGGCGTCGGCGGGGCGGTTCTCCAGCGGTTCGCGCAGGGCCGCGATCGATCTCCGGTCGACGGCAGCAAGCCCGCCAAGACCATCTCCGCCGAGACGACCTTCGAGCATGACGTCAGCGACCGCGGGCAGCTCGAGCAGGCCCTGCGCGAGCTGACGGACCGGGTCGTCGAGCGGCTCAAGGCCGAAGACGTGCGCGCCCGGACGATCTACGTGAAGCTCAAGCTCCCGGACTTCAGGCTGGTGAGCCGCCAGGTGAGCCGGACGAGCCCGACCGACGACGTCGAGACGATCTTCCGCGCCGCCCGCTCCGCGCTGGAGAAGTCACACGTGGAGTCGCGGGCTGTGCGTCTGATCGGGGTTGGACTTTCGGGGCTTGAACACCCCGAGCCCGATTTGCAGCTGACTCTCTTCGACTAGGCGCATTGCGGTCGATCGTGGGGCGCGGAAGCGCTGCAAGCACCTCGCCCACCGTCGCCCAGCCGAGCTTCTCCTTGACGCGGGCGATCAGCGCGCGAAAGACCATGGCCGTGGCGCGGGCGTCGTCAAGCGCCGCGTGCGCCGGCGTCACATCCAGACCGAGCTCCTCGACCAACCGCGCCAGGCCCGGCGTCTGACCAACCGGGAGGTCGAGCACGAGACGGGCGAGCGCGGACGTGTCGATGATCGGGTGCTCCAGGGGGCTCTCGAGCCCCCGGCCCACCAGCCAGGTGTCGAATGCGTCGTGGCTGTGCTCCACAAGCACAGCGCCATGGGCAAAGCGCAGGAAGGCGCGCCGCGCGTCGCGAAAGTCGGGCGCGCCGATGAGCATCGACCGATCGATGTGGTGCCGCTTTTTGGCGTAAGGGTTGATCGGCGCCCTGCAATCGACGAGCGTGTCGAAAAAGGAGAGAGGCCCGTCGAGCCGAAATCGCTCGGCACCGAGCTCCAGGACCAGAAAGGGTGCGTTGCCGGTCGTCTCGACGTCGAGGGCGACGAACTGGGCGTCTTCGAATCGGGTCTTCGTACCGACCTCCGGGGCGTCGACGGCGATCTCCTCCCACGGCACGGGCTGCGCCGCGCCGCGGGGCTTGAGGAAGACAGGCTTCGTTGTCATGGCCGCGCCAGCGCCAGAGCACGCCTGGCCCAGGCGATCTCTTCGCCGGTGAGAGCGCGCGACAGTAAGACCGTGGCCGCGTAAACCAGTGCCCCCACGACGATCGGAATGGCGACCGCGAAACCTCCTACATCGCGAATTGGAAAGACGGCGGCCCCCATCAGCAGGCCCGACAGCACGACGCGCCAGCCCAAGCGGAAAACGGGGATGCGACCGATGTGCCTCGCGGTCAGGGTCCAACCGGCGATACCGAGCACGATCTCGGTCGCGACCGTGGCCCAGCTCGCCCCGATGTAGCCAAAGATCGGGATGAGGGTGAGGTTGAGCGCGAGGTTGGCGACAAGGCTCCAGCCCGCGGCCCACGTGAAGGACGACTGGTGATCCGTCGCACTCAGCGCCCCGATGAAGGCGTTGTTCACGAAAGCGAACCCGAGGGTCAGGGCAAGGATCCGAAGCGCCGGCTCTGAGTCGGCAAAGCCGGTTCCCAGCAAAAGGCGTGTCAGCGGGTGCGCGAGCATGAAGATGCCGACGCTCATCGGCCAGCCGATGAGCAGAAGCGCCTTGAAGAACCTGCCCAGGACGTCGAGCAGCTCGCCAGGCCTGTCCCGGTGGTAGACGGACAGGACCGGGAAGACGATGGAGAGGAAGGTGATCGGAACGAAGAGCAGGGACTCGAAGGGCTTGTAGGCGGCGCTGTACAGACCGGCTTCGACTTTCCCTCGGAACGCGAAGATGAGAGGCTGGTCGATCTTGAAGTACAGGATCGTGAGGACGAACGTGAGGGCGAAGGGTAGGCCCTTCCAGAACCACTCGCGCAACAGGGCCGGTTCGAACCGCCAGCCGATGAGCGCGATCCGCTTGGCCGCCAGCACGACCGCGAAATAAACGCAGCTGAACGCGTACTGCGCGGCATAGGCCCACACGAAATACGGCACGCCCTGCTTTGCCTTGTAGCCGTAGATCGCAAGCGCCAGCAAGACGAGGCTCTCGAGAATCACCGCCAGGGCCTCGAAGCCCAGCTGCTGCACGGCGTAGAGCCCGTTGCGCAAAAGCGTCGAGTACGAGGTGAGCACCATCAGCAGGAATCCCGGCAAGAGCAGCGACTCGAGCCCCGAAACCCACAGCGCAGCCGCAAGCAGGCCGAGGCTCGCGACCGACATGAGCAGCCGCAGCGACATGACGTTGCGGAGGTAGCGCTGGATCTCGGTGGGATGGCGCGCACCCTCCCGTACGAAGAGGACGTTGAAGCCGAGGTCGAGCGCGACGCTGACTATCGCCGTGTAATTGACCAGCACCGAGAAGGTGCCGTACCCGCCGGCTTCGAGGTCTCTGATGATCAGCAGCACCGTGACCAGCGCGATCACCCGCGCGACGACCTTGGTCGAGAGGACGAAAACCGTGTTGCGAAGCGCCCGGGAGCCCAGCCCAAGGGCTGGTGCGGCCGGCACTTCGGCTGTCGTCTCGTGATCTGGCAACTTCGCCAAATCCTAAGCCACCGCTAGACTCCTTCCCCGATGCCCGAGCAGATGAGGATCCTGAGCGGTATGCGCCCGACGGGGCGTTTTCACCTCGGCAACTACCTGGGCGCGGCCAAGAACTGGGTCGAGCTCCAGGACCAGTACGAGTGCTTCTACTTCGTCGCGGACTACCACGCCCTCACCACCGAGCCCGACGGACACAAGGCCGAGGACAAGGTCTACGACCTCACCGCGGACCTGATCGCGGTGGGCATCGACCCGAAGCGCAGCGTGCTCTACCAGCAGTCCAAGGTCCCAGAGGTTGCGGAGCTGTCCCTCCTGCTCTCGATGGTCACGCCGCTCAGCTGGCTGCTCCGAACGCCCACGTTCAAAGACATGGCCAAGCAGCACCCGGACAACGTCAACCTGGGTTTGCTTTCATACCCGATCCTGCAGGGCGCGGACATCCTGATGGTCAAGGGCGGCGGAGTGCCGGTGGGCAAGGACCAGCTCGCCCATCTCGAGCTGATTCGCGAGGTCACGCGCAAGTTCAACCGCACGTACTCGCCGGTGTTCCCCGAGCCACGCGCCTTGCTCACCGATACGCCGCTCATCAAAGGCACCGACGGCAAGAAGCGGATGTCGAAGACCGTAGGCAACATCGTCGGGGTCACCGACGACCCGACCGTGATCGAAAAGCAGATCCTGACCATGGTTACGGACGTCAAGCGCCCGCGCAGGACCGACCCAGGCCATCCGCGGACGTGCAACGTCTGCGCGTTCTACAAGTTCTTCTTCGACGATTGGCAGCACTACTGGGATCTCTGCCGGAAAGCCCAGATCGGCTGCTTCGACAAGAAGAAGCTGCTCGCCGAACGGATCGTCGAAACGTTCCGGCCTTTCCGCGAGGCCCGGGCGGAGCTCAGCCCCGAGCAGGTCACGGCCATCCTCGAACGGGGGAGCGACACGGCGCGAGAGGTCGCGCGCCTGACCCTCGCCGAGGTGCGCCAGGCGGTTGGGCTTCCCCCCTTGCGTTCCCGTTAACATTTGGGCCGGATGGCAGACGCCGCGGCGCCGAAGAGAGTCACCCGACGCACCTTCCTTGGATGGTGGATCGCGAGCCTCATGACGGCGACGGCCGTGACCGCAATCGCCCCGCTTCTCGTATTCCTGTGGCCGGCGGCCCCGAAAGGGCAGAAGAAGGGGGCGCTGATCGTGGCGCTGGACAAGCCCCTCGACCAGATCAATGACGGCGAAGCGGTCAAGTTCGACGCCCCGAAAAGCCCGAACTCGGCGTTCATCATGGCCGACGGTGGAGGGGACAACGCCGCCGGGGATCTGGCGTTCGGCGGTTTCGTGGTCAAGAACCAGGGCAAGGTTGACGTCCTCGCGATCAACTGCTCCCACCTCGGCTGCTCGGTCGCCTTGAACGCAACGGCAAAGAGCTTCGACTGCCCATGCCACGGTTCGCGCTTCCACCTCGACGGCACGGTGCTGCATGGCCCGGCGGCCTATCCGCTGTCGCACCTCACCTGGAAGCAGGGCGCCGACGCGACGACGATCCAGGTCGACGGCATCGTCCTGGGGTTCTGAGCGGATGGCAATCCCGCACCCGCGCGAGATCCAGGTGGCGGTCGTCGAGTGGCTCGACGAACGGTACCCGTTCACCAAAGCAGTCGACGAAGCGCTTTACCAGCGCGTCCCGAACTTCGCCAACGCCTTCTATTACTGCTTCGGCGGGATGGTCTTCATCCTCATCGTGCTGCAACTCGTCACGGGCGTCTTCCTTTCGTTCTACTACATACCCGACGCGACCGGCAACCCCGCGCCGGCCTACAGCAGCGTGCTGTTCATCCAGAACACGGTGTTCCTCGGTTGGCTTGTCCGCGGCGTCCATTTCTGGGGCGCGAACATCCTGATCATCATGGTGCTGATCCACATGGCTCGCGTGTACTGGACGGGCTCCTACCGCGCCCCCCGTGAGCTCAACTGGATGGTCGGCGTGATCATGCTGCTGTGCATCCTCGGGCTCTCGCTCACGGGATACCTGCTGCCCTGGGACACCAAGGCCTACTTCGCGACCGAGGTGACGATCAAGATCGCAGGCTCCGCTCCACCCGCGCAGCTCGGCGCCTTCATCAAGGAGGTATTGCAGGGAGGGCCCGTGGTCGGCCCGCCCACCCTCCAGCGCTTCTTCACCATCCACGTCTTCCTGCTGCCTGCGGTGATCACCCTTTTGATGTACGTGCATTTCAGGTTCATCCGCGCGCACGGCATCTCGGAGCCGATGTGAGCGGTCAAGACGCGTCGATGAAGGGGCCCGGCGCGGCGGTCGCCGTGACCGAGATCCCGATCATCGAGGTCGACGGCCACACCGGCCACACGCTCGAGCCCGAGTGGAAGCGGCTGCCGATCGGACCAGACAACATCCTCTACCCGGTGCTGGTCGGACTGGCCCTCTTCCCGATCCTGATGGGCGACGCAGGTCATCACCTCGCCGACGACATGCCCGACGAGGAGACGCACCCGTTCTTCCCGGACCACTTCTGGCCCTACCCGATCATCGCGGTGGTCATGCTCATAACGGTCGGCTTGCTGGCCGCATTCGTGCAGAAGAACTTGCAGCTGGAGCAGTCGGCCGACCCCAGGGCCGTCACGATCCCGCGGCCGGACTGGTACTTCCT
>DAIPXW010000014.1:0-15200 GCA_036783075.1 Candidatus Dormiibacterota bacterium
ACGAAACGACTGCGTCGTAGGGGTCGTCCTGCCAGGGCTCGTGAAGGTAGAAGGGCGGTCGGGGAAGTACGACGCCAACGTGGAGAAGCCGCTGGCGTCCATGGGCTGGCCGATCATGAGGAGGGGCTGGCGTCCGCCGGCTTTAGCCAGCGGGCCGTGGACGTCCTAGACGCTATCTGCGCCCGTCGTTTCAAGCTTGTGTGTCGTCATGGAACTCTGACCTCCCTGTGCTCGAGAACTCATCGGACTCTGCGCGCCCCCGTACCCGAGCGTGCACCCACTCCACACCTCAGGAGACATAGGGTCGCCACTTAATGCGAAAGGTCGCTGAGAGGACCGCACGAGGCGATGTCAGCTTGACCTAGTGCCTCACGATCCTGGGGCCGTGCGCGTGCTGATATATCGGCTGTGCGAGAGCCGTCGGCCGGTTCGAGTGGAATCCTGGTCACTGCGCTCCCTCCCGGCGAGGCTCTCGGAGCACGCGACCACAACCACCATGAAAGTCAGTCCTAGCTCTCACCAAGCCGAACAAAAGAACCCGTACCGGCCCCGTAGTTCTCCCATGGCGCGGCGACTTCCGGCCCACCACCATGGAAACCATCCTTCAGGAGGTGAACCAATGAAAACGGTACCGACGGAAATCGCGAGTCTCGGGCGTGAACCGCAGGTCGATCCAGGTAGTGCATTGTCGCGGAGACTTGCCTGGGCAATCGTTGGAGCGACCAGCATGCTGGTGGTCGCGGCATGTGGGTCTGTCGTGGTGAACGGTCAGGCGGCGACTGAAAACGGAAGCATCGTCGGAACGTGGGTCGTCAACGTGACGCCAAACGCTCCGGTCCCTGCCTTCCAATCGATCATCGTCTTCACACGCGACGGCGCAGTGATCGAGGGGACATCCAAGCCATTCGCGGCACCGGTGGCCGACACCTCAGAGGGTCTCGGCGTGTGGTCGAAGGCCGGCGACTCCGTGCACATGACCTTTGAGAAGTACCTCTTCGACTCAGAGGGCCACGCCGCCGGCCGCACTCTCGTCACCGAGACGGACACGCTCAGCAATCATGGAACCGAGTACGCGGGCACGGCGTCGACGACGATCTACGGCGCCAATGGAAACACCATCGCCACCTTCACATCTAGTTCGCAAGCACAGAGGATGGCCTCGTAAACAACCGCTCCGCCTGGCAACGCCCCTGAAGGGCGAGGGCTCGGTTATCCGGGCCTTCGCCCAGTCCTTCTATCTGGAGCGGCTAACCCTTCATGCACAGCCCAAGCGGCGATCTGCGAGCGTGAGCTGAATCCCAGACGATTTCGCAGTTCCTCGAGGTGCCATTCGGCAGTGCGTTCAGAGATCGAGAGCCTTGCCGCGATCTGGGCGTTCGTGAGACCAAGTACCACCAAAGCCGCCACCTCGGCCTGTCGGCGGCTGATCGGCTTGGGCGAAGACGGGAGTTCTGGCCGGCCCTCGCCAGACACAGCAAGAGCGACCGCTTCTCGGGCATCTATTTTCGATCCCTCCTCCCAGAGGGCATCGGCGGCACCCGCGCGCAATCGCCTGGCTTCTTTCAATGCGGAGGTCAGTTTCGAGGGCCATTCATTCGGAAGAGCCGCCAGATTCACCTTCCTAAGGCGAGCGGCAGCTCCGGCCAAGCGAAGGGCGAGATCCGGCCCCTGCAGGGCAACGGCCACCTCGGCCGTGGTTTCCAGCAGTGACGGCAGAAGCGCCTCCAATCCGGCCCTCTCCGCAAGTGTGATCGCCTCAACCAGCGAATCCCGCGCTGCCGCCGCATCGCCGTCGGCTAGACGAGCCTGGGCAAGGCCCTCCAGGATCTGGGGCAGCCAGCGTGCGTGTCCCATCTCTCGGCACAGAGCCACCGCCTCCTCGAATCGTTGGCGGGCTGCGCGCGGCGCGCCGTACTCAAGCTCGAGCGCCCCGAGGTTGGCGGTCGCGACAACAAGGGAAGGCTGCTCTCCGCTGCGCTCTGCCAACTCGACCGCATGTTCGAGCATGACCCGCCTTTCGCTCGCTGATTCGTTGCGCTCGAGGATCCCGAGGCGCGCCAGGCAGAACGCCTGTCCAGCTTCGTCCTCAAGCTCTTCGAATAACTGAAGCGCGTGCCGAAAACGCCGTCGGGCGGCCGCAATATCGCCACCTTCCAGGGCGAGCATGCCTGCGGCACGATGTGCCCGGCCGGCAAACCAGCTGGGGGTCGCCGGGCCCTTGATTGCGAGCTCCAACAGGCGCCGGCCTTCAGGCAGTAGCTCTCGTGCTCCCCAAACCCACGCCATCGCGCCGGCCAGCTGCAACTCCCGTTCGTGGTCGTGCCCGCGTAACCAGTCCAGTGCGCCACGCACATTTGGATGATCGGCGGTCATCCGCGCTGCCCATTCGACAAGATCGGCCGAGTCGCGGTGTGCCCATGCCACCTCGGCTCGATCCGCGTAGTGCGTGGCGTGAGCCGCAGCCACTCGCTCCAACTCCCCGGCATTCGCCAACTTCTCGAGACCATATTCGCGAACGGTTTCGAAGAGGCGATAACGCGCCCCTTGTGCCTCATCGATCTGGGCTTGAATCAGCGAACGCTCGACCAGCTTGCGCAGAAGCTGCGGGGTCGTCGCAGGGTCGTCCCTCCCGTCAGAGCCGACCGCGTTAAGTGCCTCGATCGCCTCGAGGTCGAACCCGGGAGCGAAAATGGCCAGCCGCCGCCAGAGGGTGCGTTCCTCAGGCGACAGGAGTGCATCGCTGTGATCCAGAACGGCGCGCAGACTCCGGTGGCGGGGTGCCGGCGCATATGGCGAGTCCGTCAAGAGGTCCAGCCGGCGTGAAAGCCGGTTGCGAATTCCGGCTACACCGAGCACGGGCACCCAGGCTGCGGCCAGCTCGATGGCGAGGGGAAGCCCATCTAGCCGCCGGCACAGGTCGGCGACCGCAGAGAGATCGGCGGTTGCCAATCCAAGACCGCCGGAGCCCAACGTTGCGCGATCCAGGAACAGTTCTACCGACTCATAGGTGGCCAGCTCGTCTGGTCGTGCCGTTGCTGGTGGAATCGCGAGCGGCGACAGCCGCCAGACGAGCTCTCCTGCAAGCCCGAGGGGTTCGCGGCTGGTCGCGACCACTTTCAGCTCAGGGCAGCCATCGAGCAGGAGGCTGAGGAGTTCGCGGCAGGCTTCGAGGACCGGTTCGCAGTTGTCGAGCAGGAGCAGGAGCGGGTCTTGGTTGAGGGCGCCGATTATGGCAGCGTGAACCGACTCTCTAAGCTTCGTCTGTACGCCCAGTTGCCGCGCGACGTCCGGTGTCACCGCCTTGCTGTCGCCGATCGCGGAGAGGTCGACGAAGGCGGTCTTCACCTCGAGCTTGGCGACCCATTCTCGGACCACCTCGATGCCAAGGCGGGTCTTGCCGCATCCACCCGGGCCCACCAGCGTCAGTAAGCGGCGGCCGCCAAGAAGACCCACCAGTTCCTCCTTCTGCCTTGCGCGGCCGATGAAGGGCGTAAAAAACGTCGGCAGCGTGGACCGCGCCATTCCCATACTCGACTCGGGACATTGGCACCTCACGACCGTCTTGTCAAAGCCTGGGACTCGGACCATTTCTGAGATCTGGCGTGGAGTCTGGCCGCCGCGGGCGATGTCGGCCGGTCTCCGGTGGAACCTCGCGCTTCAGACGCACCGGGACTCTTCAGCAGGCGGGCGTGCCGGTCAGCGCCGCGTCCCACACCTGCTGTAAAGACGAAGACGTTTCTCCGCGCGGTGTCGGCATTCTATGCGGTCATCTTTTCAATTAGAAGTGCGCGCTTGGCAGCGCGCATCTCATCGAGCTGACGACTCTCGAAATCGGTGAGGCAAAGGCCTTTCACGCCGGCAATGATCAGATCGAATACCCCCAACACAGGCTCAGGCAGTTTCTTTCGCCGGGGAAGCGACCGATGACACTGATCCCTCGCTTGACATCACCCGGCGAGCGCTCGAGCAGATTGGTGCTGCGCAACCTCGACTAGTAAGGCGGATAGCCATGGTTCCCACGGATATCGGGACCAAGGTGAGGACTATTGGATCGTGCTAACAGTCACACCAGCTCGAGTCCCCCGGGTCGGCGCCGTTGCCTCGACCCTACTCTCGAATTCCTGCCAGTTCCTGGCACGTATGTTGTGCCGTGGCCACGAGAGCGCGACGCTGTTCCTGAGGAGATAAACCAGCATGGACACTCTCCGCGTTGTGCGCATGTTTCGGTAGCACCAGCAGGCTGATTGAGAGTAGGGCCGCCTCACGCGCCGCGGTCTGGCGATGGGCCGGCACCCAGGACTCGTGTCACAGCCTCGGACAGGGTCAGGTTGCGAGCCTCCAGTGTGATTCGCTCGACGTCGGGCAAGTCGAGACTTCCGCGGGCGGTCGCCAGGGCATCGCGAACCTGGGCCAGCTCGTCGGACACAAACAACTGAGAGCCGAGCTCCTCCCTGGCACGAGTTGTCACCGCGAGCAACTGCAAACCTCGGCCGCTGTCACCGTCTGCGACGGCGGCGGCGGCGATCACTTCAAGGCAGTCGAGCTGGCCATCGTCGAATCCAAGGTCGGTGTACAGCTGCAAAGCCTCTACAGCCAGGCCAAGGGCCCTGTTGGTCTCGCCCCGGCGTCGTGCCACCATCGCCAGGTTGTTCAAGGCTGCCGCGACTCCGCGGCGGTCACCGCCACGGCGCCAGCCGACGAGTGCACTGTCGAACAGCTCAGCGGCGCGATCAAGGTCATCCGACGTGCGGGCCAGGATGCCGAGATTGTTCTGCGAGCTTGCGATCCCCTGCAAATCTCCGAGTCGCTCGATGATGGCTCGACCTTCCTCACCGTGTCGCAGCGCACCCTGGTAGTCGCCGCTGAAGGTGCCGGTGATACAGAGGTTGTTGAGGGCGGCGGCCATGCCTCGTTCATCCCCGAGGGCTTGGCAGATCTCAAGGGATTCTTCGCCTAACCTGAGAGCCTCGGCGAGATCGCCGGTATTCCTTGCCAGAGCTGCTGCGCCACGGACAGCCAGGCCTCGCGCCTGAGTAGGCTCAGGCGTCGTTGCCGCGAGCACGCGGCTCAGCCACATTCGACCTTCGCCGACGCGGCCAGACGTGTTCCAGAACCACCACATAGGTCCCGCCATGTCGAGCGCAAGCGCAGGCTCCCACCCGTCGCCGAGATACCAGGCAAGGGCACCGTAAACGTTATCGATCTCGCGTCGCAGCCGATCCATCCAGAGCGATTGATCGGGCCCGGCCCAAACCCGCACATCAGGTACGAAGTCGTGATACCAGGTCGCGTGCCGCGCATGTCCCACGGTCGTCTCGCCAGCGGCTGCCAAGCGTTCGGCCGCGAACTGGCGAACGATCTCGAGCATGCGGTATCCGGTGCTTTCCGGCCCGGGCACAGCCACGAGCATCGACTTGTCGACCAGCCGGCCGCATACCTCGAGCGCATCGGCATCCGGCGTGGCTGGTTCCCAACCGGTGATGACGGCCTTTGCAGCGTTGCGGCTAAAGGCTCCCGAGAAAACGCTGAGGCGCCTGAGGGCTATGCGCTCGGTCTCGTCGAGCATCTCGTGGCTCCACCCGATCGAGGCGCGCATCGTCCTATGCCGAGCGTCCGCGGAACGCGAACCACCGAGCGCGTCCAACCGCTCCTCGACGCGAGCGGCGACCTCCTCGAGCGACAGGCTGCTGAGCCGAGCTGCGGCAAGCTCGATCGCCAGAGGCAGCCCGTCAAGGCGCGCGCACAGAGCGGCGGCGACTCGGACCTCCGCCGCAGTGAGCGTAAAGCCCGGGCGAACGGCGGTGGCGCGATCTATGAGGAGTTGAATCGCATCAGCCGCCTCGATCTCTGAGCGTGCCGCGTCTGCGCCGGGAACGTCCAGGCCTGGAACTGCATAGACAACCTCACCCGGGATGCCGAGTGGCTCGCGGCTCGTCACCAGGATGCGCAATCCAGGCGCCGCCCCTAGCAACTGGCTGCAGAGTTCGGCACAACCCTCGAGAACATGCTCACAGTTGTCGAGGACAAGGAGTACGCGGCCCCCATGTCGGAGCCGGGTCGCGAGCTGGACTGGGAGAGGGTTACCTCTTCGCTCGCGGACCCCGAGCACTACGGCCAGTTGGCGGGCTACCGAAGCCTCGCGAGCGATTGGAGCCAGATCAACCAGGTGCACGCCGCCGGGATGCGCGAACGCGGCCACGCGGGCCAACTCCAGGCCAAGTCTCGACTTTCCACAGCCGCCGACTCCGCTCAGTGTCAGCAGCCGCGAGGTCGCCAGCAACACGCTTGCGCGGGCAAGCTCGTCACGGCGGCCGATGAAGCGGCTCAGCGGAGAGGGAAGCAGCGAAGGTCCAACGGGTGCCAGAGTGGGGTCGCCACGATGAATCGCCCGGCTCAACTGAGTGAGCGCCTCGCCAGGATCGACCCCTAGCCGATCGTCCAGGACCTGACAGGTTGCAGCATAGACGGCGAGCGCATCAGCGCTCCGGTCACATCGGTGAAGGGCCAGCATCAGCTGGCCGGCCAGACGTTCCCGCCCCGGATTGGAGGCGAGGATGCCGGTGAGCTCTGCCACGAGGGCCGCGTGGCGACCCAGGGCGAGGTCGGCCTCCACACGTTCCTCCAGAGCGTTGAGCCGCAGCTCATCCAGCCGCGCGGCGGCCGCGACCGCGGTCGGGCCGACAGGTATGCCACCGTAGACCGGGCCGCGCCACAGAGCCAGCGCAGCCGCCAGCGCGCTGGCCGACTCTGCCGGGGCACGTCGCTCTTTGCGAACCGCTTCAACCTGCGCCTCGAACCTGGAGGCGTCGATCTCCGCGGGCGACGCATCGAGCACGTAGCCGGTGGCGACAGTGCGAAGCCGGGCCCCGAGCGCCCTTCGCAGTACCCCTGCATGCACGTTCAGGCTGTCCCGCGCGGTGGGTGGAGGTGAATCCCCCCAGAGCTCATCGACCAGCTCGTCTCGGCCGATTGCGCGCCCAGCGCCAAGAAGGAGGTGAGCCAGAAGGGCACGCGGCTTCGGGCCGCCGAGGGGCAGCGATCGCCCCCCCTCGACCGCCTCGACAGGTCCGAGAACCTTGAACTCCATGATGCCTTGCGCTCGATCGCCGGGCGGTCGCGCGCACGGGACACTATCGCTCTTTCGTCGGATTTTCGTCTGGGCTGCGAGCCTGCCCCTCGAGATGAAAAGCAAGACAGGCATCGACGCTGCGCGGCGAACCAGGCTCGACCTGCTGGTCGACACTCACCTGCACGCTCTCCGCGACGGCGACGTCGAGACCGCCATCTGCTGTGTGGCTGAAGACGTGGAGTACGACCTGGTTGGAAACGCAACCAGCTCGATACGCGGCAAAGAGGCGGTTCGCGCCCACCACGTCCAGGAATTTGCCAACACGATGCATGAGCGCAACCTGCCCCTGCGCCGCCTTTACGGCCAGGACTTCGTCGTCGACGAGCTGATATGGGAGGGCCGCATCACGGGCCGCGTCGGCCCGTTGATCGGCCACGGGCGGCGAGTCAGCCAGCGCATCCTTCGCATCTTCGAGGTGCGCGACGGGTTCGTCGTCCGACAGAGCATCTATCGCGATTTCACCTCAATCGCGCAGCAGCTGGCTTGAGCAAGTGGCCGGCATGACCTGCGATGACATGGATTCAACTCGAGGTCCCGGGCCTATGAGCTAGAGCGCGGGGTCGACTCCCTGATGCGAATCGGATCGCTGCGGTGCCCATCACAGATGTGATGTCCAGCCCTTGATTTCAGATTTTGAGGAGAACGCATGCTACGTAAGACAGTCGCCGGCTCCACGATCGGAGCGATAGTACTCGTGCTTTCCCAGGTCCTGGGTGTCGTCAACGTGGCGGCTGCCAGCCAGGCCACCACCTTGAGCTTCTCGGGCAGTGCCCCGGCCCAGTCGCTCGTCAGCGTCGACGGCGGCTACGGCGATGTATTCTCCGCGAGCGCTGCCGTCAGCGCAGGCCTCAACTGGCAGTCGGCGGACCAGGTCGCGGCGACGTACACGGGCGACAACCTGCGTCAAGGCAGCCAGCTGGACCTCGCCGACACCCTTAACCCGGGATCTGGCACCCTCGCCGTCAACTACGAGGTGAAGGGCAATCTGAGTGTCGCCACGTTCGATCAGTCGCTCACCGACTCTTTCCCGTGCGCGCTGCCACTCGCCGGGGATGCAGCCAACACCTGCAGTGACAGCACTTCGATCCCGCTCGACAGCATCCCGGTAGCCAGCTCAGGGGTTGCATCGATCCAGGTAGCCCTGTCCCTCGACGTCGCGACACTTGTCACCGCCGGGGGCACAACACGCGATAGCGTCCGCAAAGCCGCGGTGGCCGGAGGCGTCGCGATCGCAGACGCGCCGCTCTCATTCAATGGACCGACTCCCGCACAGGCGGCTGATCCGATTGGGATCGCCTGTACTCAGCCTGCTGGTTCGCACCTCCTCTACACCTTCACAAGCAGCCAGACGGCCGGGAACATCACGATGGTCACCACGGTGGGTCTGACGGCCTCGCTCGTGGTAGATCCACTGATCGGCCCCAAATTCACGCTATTCAGCGGCCCCGTCTCGCCTTCGATCTCGGGTGACCCTGTCGTCTTCAACCTGGCCATGACGGCTTCCGACCAGGGCGTCGACCTCGGCGCCATCCTGCCCGACCAGACCCCGCCTATCGTCAATGCTGGCGGGCCCTACAACGGCGTAGAGGGCTCTCCGCTTAACTTCGACGGCTCCGGGAGCAGCGACAAGTGCGGGCCTCCGGCCCTGGCCTGGACATTTGGGGATGGAAGCTCCGCCACTGGGACGCACCCGACTCACACGTACGCGGAAGAGGGCACCTACGCGGTCAGCCTGACTGCCACCAACATCACGGGGCTCAGCAGCTCGACTTCATTCAACGTTGTCGTCGCGGACGCAGCACTGAGCGCAACGGGACGGACGATCATCTCAACCCAGACATTCAGCGGCACCGTGGCGTCGTTCACCGACGCCGACCCCGCCGGCGTTGTCGCCGACTATTCGGCGACGATCAGCTGGGGGGATGGCGCAACCAGCCCGGGCATCGTGGCAGCCGGGGGTAGCTCGTTCATCGTCAGCGGCAGCCACACATACGCCGCAAGCGCCTTGGGTCCGCAGACCATAACGGTCAAGGTCTGCGACGCGGGCGGTAGCTGCGCGACGGCCATCAGCCAGGCTCTGGTCTTCACATACACCGCGGGAGGGTCGTTTGCCGTTGGCGACGTGAGCGCGGGCAACCTGACACCGGGAGCTATCGGTGCGGGCAACGCCATTACCTTTTGGGGAGCCCAGTGGGCCAAGACAAATAGCCTGAGCGGTGGCAGCGCACCTTCTGCTTTCAAGGGTTTCTCCGACAACCCGGTCACACCCACTTGTGGGATTCCGTGGTCAGCGGCTCCGGGCAACAGCTCGCCGCCGCCTGCGGGCGTACCGACTTACACCGCCATGATCGTCGCGAGCTCCATAACTAAGGGAGGAGCGCTGAGCACGGGCGATACATTGCACATCGTCATTGTCAGGACCGATCCGGGCTACGCGCCAAATCCCGGCCACGCCGGTACGGGCGTGATCGTAGGGGTTCTCTGCTAGTCAAGACCAAGGTTCCAGCTAGGGAGGGGAGCCCGGAATGCTCCCCTCCCAGCATCTCCATCGAGTGTGCCTCGTGCCTGCGGCGTGGGCCGAGACGAGTTCCGTGGGTGAGTGGCACGTCGACCGGTCCCATAGTTCGCGGGAGCCTGGCTACGTCCTCGCGGCGTGCTGGTGACACGGCCTCGCGGTCCTGACCTGTGCGTCGGCAGTACACCGGCGTGGACGGCGCCTTTGATTTTCGGACCCAGGTGCTCACGGTCATAGGCCGTGCGCGTGCTGATATATCGGCTGTGCGATAGGCGTGAGCGAGTTCAATCGACGGTCCGCAATCCACTTGAACAGGGCTGCCGCCGCCGAGTTCCTGGAAAATCTGTGACCTCCCGTGTGACACGGCGGCGTAGTAGGAGCCGGCAAAGCGTCGATTCTGAATACGATTTTTGGTCGGTGGCCCGGGATTTGAACCCGGGGCCTCACGGTCCCGAACCGTGTCGGTGGCATGTCCTTAAGTGTCCTGCCGGCTCCTCTGGGGACCGCCTGAACTCAAAGGGCGAGGCCTTCGTGTCCTTTCGTGAACTCTGGGAACCGTCCGTTTCCGGGAATGCGTGATCCAGCTGTGATCCAGCGAAGTCCCGATCGGTCGAACAAGATGCTTGCTGCATCTGGTCGTTGGGCTGGACAGAATCCTGCGGAAGTCGCGCGCCGATCGTTTCAGCCGTCTCCTGCCGCCACGAGGCCAGACTCGTACGCCAGCACCACTGCCTGCGCACGATCGCGAAGCTCAAGCTTTGACAGGAGCCTCACCACGTGGGTTTTGACCGTTGACTCACTCAAGAAGAGTGTCTCGGCGATTTCCGAGTTCTTGAGCCCTCGCGCGACCAACTTGAGAACCTCTGATTCGCGAGGCGTCAATCGGCCCAGTAGAGAGGCTGTGGCTGCCGGTAAGCGAGACGCTCGCATGAACTTTTCGATTAGACGTTTGGTGACGCTCGGAGCGAGGAGAGCATCGCCATCCATGACTCCCCTCACCGCCTCGATCAACTGAGCGGGCCTCACGTCCTTCAAGAGGAAGCCGCTGGCTCCATCGCGAAGTGCCTCGTAGACGTACTCATCTAGATCAAAGGTGGTGAGAATCAGCACCTTGGTGGAATCACCGAGGCCCACGATGCGCCGCAAGGCTTCAAGTCCGTTCAGCCTTGGCATCCTGACATCCATCAGGACGACATCCGGATGGTACTGATTGCACGCGGCCAGAGCCTCTTCCCCATCGCCTGCTTCCGCCACGACCTCGATGTCTGCCTGCGACTCAAGGATCATTCGGAGGCCGGCTCGAACAAGGGCCTGGTCGTCGGCGATCACGACCTTCACGCTGTGTTCTCACCGCCCGACTCCAGGTCAAAGGGCAGCCACGCGCGAACGTTGAACCCTCGCTCGACTCCGGGACCCACTTCGAGGCGACCACCGACCAAGCCAACCCGCTCCTTCATGCCCGCGATGCCGCGACCAGACGAGCCACTCGCGGTGGCGGGTCCATCGCACAAGACCTCGATCATGACTTCATGGGGCCGGTATTCGACCACCACACGCGTGATCGCCAAACGTGAGTGCCTGAGCGCGTTAGTGAGGGCTTCCTGAATTACACGGTAGCCGGCGAGTTCGAGTCCTGAGGTAAGAAAGCGAGCGGTGCCCCTGACCTCGAGACTGACGGGCAATCCTGCTTCTTTAATCGTTTCGACGATGGCGCCGACGTCGGCGAGGGTCGGCTGGGGATCTCGATCACCGCCGCTGTCACCCAATACTCCAAGGATCGTTCGCAACTCTTGCATCGCCCGCAGACCAGTCTCCCCCACTGCCTCCAGAGCACCAATTGCGCGATCGGGGGTTCGCTCAACTACCTGGCGTGCAGCTCCAGCCTGGACGACCATCAGGCTCACACTGTGGGCGACGACGTCGTGGAGCTCCCGAGCAATACGGGCTCGCTCCTCCGCCTGAGCTACCGCCAGCGATAGCCGCTGCTCTGTCTCCAACCGGCGGGCGCGTTCGGCCATCGCGTCGGCTTTGGCCCGGCCCTGCCGCATCAACGCACCCACTGTCCAGAATGCAAAGAGAACCGCGAAGGGCGCTATGAAGGTGGGGATCGACGGTATTACACCCCCGAAGGCGACGATCACGACCACGCCAAGAATCGCCACCTCCAGCAGGCCGACGAGCCGACGCCTTTCGTGGGTGCCGACCGAGTATGCGGCGACGACGGCGCAGGTGCTGTCGACGTAAGGGGCCTCCCTGGAGAGCGCCGTACCTGCGAAGACAACAGCCATCACCAGCAGCGGCCACCGCCGGCGCCAAATGAGCGGGATAGTCACCAGGAGAATGAGGGGAGCAGGTCGATTTGATGGCACGGGGTTCGACTCGAGCCAGATCTCAACGACCCCAGCCGCAGTCAAGACGGCAGCAAGCGCTATATCGCCGCGCCGGTCGATCCAATCTGTCAGCCGGTCCCGCATATCCGCAGTCCCCGCCACAAAGGGCACTCTAGCCTCCAGGTTCTAGCTTGGAGTCATCCTGCAGATGTACTCGGACCGTACGGCGGGACGACGCCCAGCCGAATTTCCGCTCCCAGATCGATGCCGAACGGCACCACGGGCTGACGACAGGCCGAATTGGGCCACTCATCCTGAAGTGCGCTGTGATCGAAGTTCAAGATCTAACCAAGCGGTACGGGCAAACCGTTGCCGTCGACAAACTGACCTTCGCGGTCCACCCCGGCCAAGTCACGGCCTTCCTTGGCCCGAACGGAGCGGGCAAGTCGACAACGATGCGAATCCTCCTCGGGTTGGCTCGAGCCGACGAGGGATTTGCCCGCATCGATGAGCTCATGTATTCGCACTTGCGTCAACCGCTGACGCGGGTTGGAGCGTTGCTCGAAGGCTTCGGCCCCAATCGTGGCCTCAAGGCCTTCAACCATCTGCTGTGGGTAGCGCAGACCAATCGGATCGAGCGACGCCGAATCCTCGAGGTGCTCGAGATGGTTGACTTGGCGAGCGTCAGCCATCGGCGAGTGGGTGAGTTCTCCTTAGGCATGGCCCAGCGTCTCGGCCTTGCCGTCGCGCTCCTTGGCGACCCGCCGGTTTTGGTGCTCGACGAACCGTCCAATGGCCTTGACCCCGAAGGCATTCATTGGCTCCGCCAATTCCTACGCCAATTGGCGGCTGACGGCCGGACCGTATTCGTGTCCAGTCATCTGATGGCTGAGATGGCTGTGACCGCAGATCACCTGATCGTGATCAACAAGGGCCGTCTAGTCGCAGATACCAGCACCGCTGAATTCATCAAACGCAATTCCAGGAACTTTGTCCGAGTCAGAACGCAGGAGTCGGAACAGTTTCGTCGGCAGTTGTCGGCGGCTGGGATTGCGGCCGTGCTCGCACAAGACGGCAGTGTCGAAATCAGCGGCGCGAGCGCGGCCGACGTGAACCAGCTGGCCGTTGCCAACCACCACCTCCTTGACGAGTTGAGCACCCAATCAGCTTCCCTCGAGGAGGCGTTCCTCCGCCTCACGAATTCTGCGAACGAGAAGGCACGATGATCAAGGACCTGGTGGCCGCCTCACGTGCGGAATTCACCAAGCTGAGGTCGATGCGCTCGACATTGGTCACACTGTCGCTCTTCTTTCCAATCAGTATCGGTATCGGTGCACTCGAAGGCTGGTCAGTCCGGGGTGCTATCGCATCGCACAGCCCGATGCTTATACCCGACTTTAGTGCGGCGCAGGCCGGATTCGACGGCGCTCTGATCGGGCAGCTTGCGTTGATCGTTTTCAGCGTTCTCCTGGTCACTAGCGAGTATGGGTCCCGCATGATCGGACTCTCGCTTATCGCAGTTCCCCGACGCCCCCATTTCTACGCAGCCAAGATGATCGTGGTGGGGTTGGCGGCCGCGGTTGTGGCGATTCCGGCCGTAGTCCTGGCCTACATGGCGACTGAATCTGCGCTCGGGCCGTACGGTGCATCACCTCTCGCATCGGGAGTACCGCGCGCCATGCTCGGCGCGGTTGGCTACTTGACGTTGATGTCCGTCTTCGCTGCGGGCATAGCTGTGATGGCCCGCAACCCGATCGTACCGTTGGCCACGTTGCTTCCGTTGGTGCTCGCCGGCTCACAGATCCTCTCGATCATCGGAGCCACTGCATCGCTGGCTCGCTTTCTGCCCGACCGAGCGGGCATGCGGATGCTCGCGGTTAGCGTCGGCAGTAGCGACCAACTGAGTTCGGTCGCGGGGTTCGCCGTGATGTTGGTCTGGGCCGCGGCGGCCTTGATAGGCGGCTATGTTCTGCTTCAACGCCGGGATGCTTAAGCGACACCCATTTGATGCGCGCTCGCCGACCGCCTGTCCCAGCAAGCGGGTCACTGTTCGACTCTCCTTGATCGGAGTCGCAGAGAACTAATAGAGAGAGTCCGTCCGGACAAATTGCCGACCGGGAACCATTTGCCCTCGCTCGGTCATGGTGCGCCGCGACCGCCCGTCGTGCCGGGACCACCGTCAACTCTCCGCAGAGTCAATGAGTACGGACAGTCCGTCAAGTACCCGCTGTAGACCAAAGGTGTAAGTATGGCCGGCGCTGTAGGCAGTGCCATGAGCAGCACCCGCCGCTGAGCCGACCCGAGCGGCAATGGGATAGGCGTTCTCGTCAAGGACGCGGGCGAGCAGGGGTCCGCTCGTCGTCCACCACTGCATGTCATCCATCGCGCTGTCCTGCTGAACGGCCCTGGCGTCAGCAGCTGCACGCGCCCAGGCCTGCACGAAGCCAAGTAGGTAAGTGAGCGAAGCGTCCATAAGGACATCGTCGAGCCCCAGACCTTCGAGCGCTAATAGTTCGTGCTCATATTTGGCCATCATTCCCGGACCGAGTGGCGGCCGAATAGTGGAGATGGTCGCCGCCCAGGGATGGTTCTCGAACAACGCCTTGTTCTCCCCGGCGATCGCGGCCAACCGCTGCCGCCACGGCTGGCCGGAGGTGTCGAGCCTGGGCATGCTTGTGTAGGCAGCGTCGAGCATCAGGTCGAGCAGCTCGGCCTTGCCCGGCACGTAGGTATACAGGGTCATGGGCGCCACCCCGAGCGCCTTGGCCACCCGGCGCATCGTCACCGCGTCCAGCCCCTCCGCGTCCGCCACCTGAGTCGCCGCCGCCACAACGGCGTCGATGCTCAGACCCTGGCGAGGGCCGTGCCGCGGTGCGACCGCGGGGTCACGCCACAGCAGAGCCAAGGTCCGCGCAGGGTCACCGGCGCTGGTCCGTTCGCTAGGCATGGAACAATTCTCTCACTATGTACGTTGTACGTAGTACGCTGTCCAATGATCGACTGGTTGCCTAGGAGGGCCTATGCGAATCACTGCTTCCGCTGTGTCGTTGAATGTCGAGGACGTCTTAGCTTCCAGTGACTTCCTCATCGAGCATTTCGTGCTCAAGGGCAGCATTTATCTCGCTGGAGGGAGCTGGAATGATCGATGACAACCTCGCTGTCGTGCGCAACATGGAGGAAGACCTATTCAATCATCGAGACCCAACCGCCGTCGATCGATACGTCT
>DAIPXW010000015.1:0-14366 GCA_036783075.1 Candidatus Dormiibacterota bacterium
CCCTCGGCGATGAGCTCGTCGGCGGCGCGCCGGCTGGCCACGCCTGACCGCGCGAGGAAGCGGTTCAGGCGTTCTTGTGAGCTGTTCTCGTCGTCGATGTCGTTTCCGCCTCCGCGCTATCGAGCCGGGGCGTCGGGAGATGATCGAGCGACTCGAGGCCGATCACGTTGAGGAACCTCATGGTAGTGCCGTACAGCTTGGGTTGACCCGGGCCGGAGCCCCGGCCGACCTCGGTGATCAGGTCGCGCAGCTCAAGGTTGGTGAGGACGCTCTCGCAGTTGACCCCGCGCACCTCCTCGATCCGCGAGCGCGCCACGGGTTGCTGGTACGCGACTATGGCGAGCGTCTCGTACGCGGCCGCCGACAGCTTCCCTGACACTTCGGGGCGGAGCGCGCGCCGGACGGCCCCGGCATGCTCGGGCCTCGTCGCCAGGTGGATCTCGTCGTGGTGCCGCATGAGCATCACCCCTCTTCCGTCCAGGGCCTCGCGCAGCTCGTCCAGTGCATGCTCGACACCGGTGCGGTCGGAGTCCGTAGCCTGCTGCAGCTCGCGCAGCTTCAACGGACGGTTCGAGCTGAAGAGGATCGCCTCCAGCGTGGCGGACAGCTCACTCATCGGGCGTGCGCGCCTCAACGTGGATGGGGCCGAAACGTTCCTTCTGGCGGACACGCACGAGCGAGCGCCGCAGAAGCTCGAGCACGGCGACGAACGTGATCACGGCTTCGAGGCGATCCTCCGACTCCAGGATCAGCTCGACCAGCTCGATCGGTCCGTGCCGCAACCGCTCCGTGACGGCGTCGAGCTTTTCCTGCAGCGTCCATGTGCGGCCCGTCACCACCACCGGCCGCGGCGGAATCCGCGCCAGCACGCTGTTGAAGGCGACGAGCAGGAGCTCGACCTCGAGAGGCTCCTCCTGGCCGCCGGCCTCCAGCTCGCGAACCGGCGGAGGAAACGCGAACGAATCCTGCTGTGCGCGCTCCATCAGCTCGCCGGCCATCTCCTTGTAGACGCGGTACTCCTCCAGGCGCTGGCGGACCTCCTCCTCCCAACCCAGGAGATCGGTCTCCTCATCGGTCGGCGTGTCGCCCGGCAGCAGACGGATGGACTTGATCAGAAGGAGCCGCGCCGCCATCCATAGGAACTCCGCCATCTCAGACGGATCCGGCACCTCGCGCGAGGCCACCTCGACCAGGTACGCGTCGGTGACAGTCGACAGCGAAACCTGGAAGATGTCGAGCTCCTCGCGTTCGACGAGCGCGAGGAGGAGCTCGAGCGGGCCTTCGAACACGGGCGTCTTCACGTCGAGTCGAGGTCCGACGTCCACGAGCGGTAAGGCTACCTCAGGTTCACCTGGTGGAACTTTTCGGTGCCGCCGATCGCTCTCCAACGCCGCATGAGCGCTGCCGGGTTCGGAGTCTGGCTCGCGTGCGCGAGGCGCGACTCGATCTTCCTGGTCAGCACGTCGTTCACGTCGACCTCGAGGGTCGGCTGATCGCCTCCGAAGCACCAGGCTTCCGCGGTTTCGTGAGGCGGACCCGCCTTCGGAAACGTCAGCGGGTCGCGAGCGCTCGGCCACGCGGCGTCCAGAGCCACCCGTCCGACGACCCGGTGGTCGGGGTGGAAGCGGTACGGGACGTTCGGGTCGAACGTCATCAGGACGTCGGGCTTCGAGGCGCGAATCACGCGGACCAGCTCTTCGCGCAGGTCGAGCGACTCCACGAGCTCGGCATCCGGGTGCCGCAGGAAGACAACCCCCTTCACGCCGAGCACCTCCGCCGCGAGCTCCTGCTCGCGCTCTCTGATCCGCGCCACCTTGGCTCGAGACCTGGTCGCATCGCGCGTGCCTTTGTCACCCGACGTCGCGAGAACGAGGTCGACTGAAACGCCACGGCCCGTCATGAGCAGGACCGCGCCGGCGCAGTAGAACTCGATGTCGTCTGGATGGGCGACGATGCACAGGGCACGTTTGATACGTCGATCGAGCGGCCCGCTGAACAGCTTCGCCACGAGCTACCGCCTCGCCTCTTCGAGCAGCTCGTGAGCTCTCGCCACGGCCTTGGCGGTGACGCCACCGCTCATCATCCGCGCCAGCTCACGAGCGCGTTCCTCGTCCGACGTCAGCTCACGCACGCTCACGACGTTGCGCCCGTCCGAGCCGGGTGACTTCTCCACGAGCAGGTGGTGATCCGCGAAAGACGCGATCTGCGCGAGGTGGGTCACGACCAGCACCTGGTGCCTCTTGCCGAGCGCCTTCAGGCGCACGCCGACCTGGACGGCGGCTTCGCCGCCTATGCCGGCGTCGACCTCGTCGAAAACCAGCGTCGGCATACGGTCTGCGTCGGCGCCGACCGTCTTGATCGCGAGCATGACCCGGGCGAGCTCGCCTCCCGAGGCGACCCGGGCCAGCGGCTGGAGCGGCTCTCCCGGGTTGGCGGAGAACATCATCTCGGCCGCCTCGGCTCCGGTGGGACCGATCTCGGCTGCGGTTCTCAGCTCGATCTCGAAGCGGGCACCTTCCAGCCTCAGGCCTTCCAGCTCCGTCGCCACCGACCTCTGCATCCGCGTGGCCGCCGCCGCCCTCGCCTTCGTCAGCCGAGACGCGGCGGCTTCGAGCCGGGATCGGGCACGGTCTCGCTCCTCCCGCGCCGATGCCTCCGCGCCTTCGATGTCCTCGGTGGCTCCGAGCTGCAGCTCCAGGCGCTCGCGCTCCTCGATCGCAGACCCGAGCGAGCCGCCGTACTTCCGCTTGATACCGTCGAGGACCGAGAGCCTTGTCTCGATCGTCTCGAGACGGCGCGGATCGGCGTCGATTCCGTCTCCATACCGGCGCAGCTCGGCCGCCACGTCGGCCGCCTCGTCGCCCAGCGCATCAAGGCGAGCAGCATGCTCGGTGAGGCGCGGGTCCAGCTCGGCGGCGGAGCTCACCGCGGCGGCGGCGCGCGCGAGGCCGTCTTCCCGCAGGGCGTCGATCGCTTCCTGGCCGAGCTGGGCGAGCCGGGCCGCGTGTCTGACCGCTGCGCGCTCCGCGGCAAGCTGCTCGTCCTCTTCGGGAAGCAGGTCGGCGGCGCGCAGCTCGTCCAGCTGCCAGCGCATGAACTCCTGCTCGCGCCGGCCGCGCGACCGCAGAGCTTCGAGGTCGCGGAGCGTGTTCACCGCCTCGACCCACGCACCGTGCGCTGCAGCCACGGCCGAGCGCGAATCGAGTGCGCCGGCGTACGCGTCGAGGAGGTCGGTCTGGGTCTCGGTGTCGAGCAGCGCCTGGTGCTCGGATTGGCCGTGCAGGGCGACCAGTCCCCGTCCTAGGTCCCTCAGACGTCCTGGGGTCGCCGAGCGCCCGTCCACACGCGCCACGCCCCGCTTGCCGAGCTCGCGCTGCAGCACGAGCGTGCCGCCGTCCGAATCGAAGACGCCCTCCACCGTCGCGCGCTCGGCACCGTGACGGACCTGGTCCGCGCCGCCGCGAGCTCCAAGCGTCAGGCCGAGCGCGTCCACGATCAGCGACTTGCCGCTCCCAGTCTCACCGGTCAGCAGGTTGAGACCAGGTCCGAAACGAACTGAAGACTCCGCGACCAGGGCCAGGTCCCGGACCCTGAGCTCCTTCAGCAACTAGTAACGGTCGCTCATTTCATCGGTACCAGTGGCCGGCCCCACCCGAGCTTCTCGCCCAGGCGCTTATAGAAGCTTTCGGGCGGGCTGAAGCGCACGACTTTCAACCGGCGCGGGTGCGAGCCGCAACGAATCTTGTCGCCCGTCTCGACAGCCCGACCGCGTCGACCCCCATCCACCCGCATCTCGGCCGGCCCTCGCACGACGGCGAGCGTGACGTCCTGGCCCGGCGGAAAGACGATCGGTCGCACCGTCAGCGCGAACGGGTTCATCGGGACGAGCAGCAGGTCGCGCAGCGTCGGCTCCATGATCGGTCCACCGCTTGCCAGCGCGTACGCCGTCGACCCGGTCGCGGTGGCGACCAGCACCCCGTCCGCGTCTATCACCCCGACCGCATGACCGGCGACGTCGATCTCCACTCGGAGCATGCGCGCCTCGCCGGACCGGGCCACGACGACCTCATTGAGCCCGATCGAGCGCGCAAGCGTGCGTCCGCCACGGGTGAGGATCACCTGAAGTGTGGTTCGCTCCTCGATCCTGTAAGCGCCGTCCAGGAATCGCGCGAGGCCCGACTCGAGGTCCTCCGACTCAAGCTCCGTTAAAAAGCCCAGCCGGCCGAGGTTCACGCCGAGGACCGGTATCCCGCGCGGCGCGGCAAGGCGGGCACCGGCGAGAAAGGTCCCGTCCCCCCCGAGGGTGACGATCAGTCCTGTGTCCTTGAGTCGCGGTGCGGTCGCCGCCGCGGTCGCGTCGCGCTCGGCCTCCCACGCCTCGAACCCGCGGTCCTTCAGCGCGCGAACGGCTCGCTCGATCACCGTTTGGTCCGCCCTCGGTCCTCGCAGGATGCAGAAGTTCATGCCGTCTTCAGGTGGAAGAAGAACTCCTGGTTGCCTTCCGCCCCTGTGAGCTCGGACGGCGCCTGGCCGGCCACGACAAAGCCATTGCCCGCGCACCAATCGCGAAACTTGCGCAGCGCCGCCTCGACGACCTCAGGGTCCCGCACGATCCCTCCCTTCCCCACGTCGCCGCGTCCCACCTCGAACTGGGGCTTGAACAGCACGACCATCTCCGCCCCCTTCGCGGCGTCGCGGACGGCCGGCAGCACCTTCTCGAGGCCGATGAACGACACGTCGACCACCACCAGGCCCACCGGCTCAGGGAAGGTTTCGAGGTCGCGGGCATTGACCCGCTCGATCACCACGACCCGCGGGTCCTGCCGCAGGCGCCAGTGGATGAGACCGCGCCCGACATCGATCGCGTACACCTTCGTGGCGCCACGCCGGAGCAGCACGTCTGTGAACCCGCCCGTCGACGCCCCGATGTCCGCGCAGACGCGGCCGTTCGGATCCACCGCGAAGGTGTCGAGCGCCGGGCCAAGCTTGAGCGCCCCGCGGCTTGCAAAGTCGGGGCCGGCCTCAACCGAGATCGCGGCGTCCGCGCTTACCGATCGGTCCGGCCGGCGCACGGTCTCGCCTGCGACCCGGACCTTGCCGGCCAGGATCAAGGCCTGGGCACGCTCACGGGACTCCGCCAACCCGCTCGTGGTGACGATCACGTCAAGCCGCGGCATCAGAGGATCAAGCCGACCACGATGCCGAGCACCGCGCCGACGATGACCTCGACCGGCGTGTGCCCAAACAGCTCGCGGAGCTTCTGCTCCTGCATGCCGCGCATGTGCACGAGGTCTTCGACCAGGCGGTTCAGGACCGCGGCCTGCCGGCCGGCCGCCCGGCGGAGGCCCGCCGCGTCGTACATCACCACGAACGAGAAGATAAGGGCGATCGCGAAGGGAGCGGAAGAGACGCCGGAATATTTACCGACGGAAGCCGTCAGGCCCATCACGATTGCGGCATGGCTGCTGGGCATGCCACCGGTCTCCGCGAGCACCCGCAGGTTGAGTCGCCGCTGGCGGACGGACGTGAGGATGACCTTGGCCGCCTGGGCGATCGACCAGGCGACCAGCGACGCAAGCAGGAACCTCATTCGCCCATCGCCCCGGCGATCTCGTCGGCGCGCCTCTTGAGATCCTCCAGGCGCGCCTGCGCCTCGGTCAGCAGCCGGCCGGCCCTCTCGTGAGCGGCCACCAGCTCCTCCAGGGGAGCGGTGCCGCGCGCGAGCTCGGCGATCGTCTGCTCGAGGCTCGTGAGCAGGTCCTCGAAGCCGCGCGCCGTCGCGGTGTCGACCTCGCTCACGGCGCTGTCGCCGCCACGCGTCCGAGGATGCCGTTGACGAACCGGCCGGCCTCGTCGCCCGAGAAAGTCTTGGCGAGCTCGATCGACTCGTTGATCGCGGCCTTGGTCGGAACGCGCCGGTCGATGGCAATCTCGTAGACCGCGATGCGCAGGATGATGCGATCCACCTTGGCCATCTGCCCGAGCTTCCAGTGCTCCGAAGCCTCGCTGAGGATGGCGTCGAGCTTCTCGCGGTTGGTGATCACCCCCTGGACGAGCTGCTCGGCGAAAGCTGTCACGTCGGCGGTCGCAGCGCCCTCGGCGGCGTGGTATCGCAGGACCTCTTCCGGATCGTCACCGGTGCCCTCCAGCTGGAAAAGCACCTTGAGAGCCAGCTCCCTGGCCTGGTGTCTCTTGCCCAATCAGAGCCTACAGACGGCGCGGTTGAGGCCCGGTCTGCATCGTTTCATTCACGTCGCGAACGCGACGCTGGAGACGAACACGTTCACCTCACCCACCTCGAGGCCGAGCATGCGCTCGGTCGCCTCGACGACGTTCCCCTGGACCGCGCCCGCGACCTCGGCGAGCCTGGCGTCGGAGTCGACGGTGATGAACACCTCGAGGTGGATCGACCTATCAGCCTCGATGTGCACGCGAACGCCCCGGTGAGCCGACTGGCGGCGCACCCAGTCACCGAAGTGGCGCGCCGAGGCTTCGTCCATCCCCTCCACGCCTTCGACCTCGCAAGCCGCGAGCGCCGCGATGCTGGCGATGACCTCGTTGGCCACGCGGACCGCCCCCAACGAGCCGTTCTCACCCATGACAGAGCGATGCTACGCCCTGGGCTCCCCGCCCTGGGCTCCCCGCCCTGCAAGGAGCTCCCGCGCTGGGCTCCCCGCCACGCGGGGAGCTCCCGCGCGGAAGCGCGGGTGAGGGGCAGCGCCGGTGAGGGGCGTTACAGCTCCTGCTTCAGCCTGGCTGCGAGCGCCCCATAAGCCTGGGACTTGCGCCGGTGACCCTCCGCATCAGAAGTTCCATCCGGACCCGAGCCCGCCGCCGGCGAGCGCCTGCTCACCTTTCTTGCCGCACTTTGAAGCACACGGGACCGTGTCTCCCGATAGAAAGCGGCATCATCAAGCGCCTCAAGAATCAACTCCACCTCACCCCTGGTGACCTCAACTCGCTCGCTCATGAAACTCCCTCAGCCACCTGCGTGGCAGGGCGGCCGGGGTGCCCCCGGCCGCAACTTTGTCTCAAATGCCGCCAGGCATTGCGTGGAGTAACCCCTAAGTCAAGTCCCCACCGCATACCGGAAGGAGAGCAGCCCCGTCGCGAAGCGACCGGGCGATGCAATCAGTAAGTCCCAACCTGCACGCGCCTGGCGCGCAGAGGAAACCACTCCGGGGTTTCCTCTCATATTGGTTTCCTCTCACGCTCTTTCCATGTAGGTGTGAGTACGCGTGTCCACTCGGATCACGTCACCCGGCTGGATGAAGAGCGGCACCTGGATCGTGGCCCCGGTCTCGAGCTTGGCGGGTTTGGTCGCTCCCGAGACCGTGTCGCCCTTGAACCCCGGGTCCGTCGAGACGACCTTCAACTCCACGTTGATCGGAAGCTCGACACCGATCAGCTTGTCCTGGTAGCGAAGCAGGAGCGCGGTACTTCCCTCCTTCAGCAGAGGCAGGACCGATTCGAGCATCTCCTCGTCGACCGGCACCTGATCGTAGGTCTGCGTGTCCATGAAGTAGTGATGAGATCCATCCGCGTAGAGGTAGCTCGCCTCGTTCTTGTCGATGCGCACGGTCCGGTACTTGTCGCCGCTGCGAAAGCTGTGCTCGAAGATCGAGCCGGTCAGGAGGTTCCGCAGCTTCGCCTTGATGACCGCTCCCGCGCGAGCCAGCTTGATGTGCTCGACGGTGACCACGCTGAGCAGCTGCCCATCCATCTCGAACATGGTCCCGTTGCGAAAGTCGCTGGTGGAGATCATTGCTGCCGCACCAGGTACTCGAGCGCCAGCTCGTAGCCCGCGAAACCCAGGCCGGTGATCACGCCACGCGCGGCACGGGCGGTCACGCTCCGGGAGCGGAACTCCTCGCGAGCGTGGATGTTCGACAGGTGAACCTCCACGGTGGGCACGGCGAGGGCCTGGAGGCAGTCGAACAGCGCAAGCGAGTAGTGGGACAGAGCGCCGGGGTTGATCACGATCCCCAACGACCCGGGTGATTCCTTCTGGAGGAAATCGATGATGGCCCCCTCGTCGTTGCTCTGGAAGACGCGGACCTCGACCCCGAGCTCGCGCGCCTTGGCGCGAACGGTCTTGACCAGGTCCGCCATCGAGCGCGTCCCGTAGATGTGTGGCTCTCGCTTGCCGAGCAGGTTGAGGTTCGGCCCGTTGACCACGACGATCCTCTTCACGCCAGGGCCTTCGTCACGACGCGTCGCACGATCGATGACGGTACCGAATGTCCGGGTTCGACGTGGCCCAGCCGGCGCGGCATGACCCACGCGACCCTGCCGCGACGGGCTTTCTTGTCCCGGCTGATGGCGGCGATCACCCGCTTCGGGTCGACGCGAGGCGCCCGATCCGGCAATCCGTATGCCGTCAGGAGCTCGTCCTGGGTCTCAACCAGCCGCTTGCCGCACAATTTCGTCGCAAACGCGATCTGGGCGGCGACGCGCATCCCAAATGCCACGGCCCGCCCGTGGGAGACTCTGAAGCCGCTCGCGGCCTCCAGCGCGTGCCCCGCCGTGTGGCCATAGTTCAAGATCGCCCGCGGCCCTTTCTCGCGCTCGTCCTTCGCAACGATCAGCGCCTTGGCTGCGACACATCGGAACACGACGCGTTCGAGCATCGCGGGGTCGGCTTCGAGCAGGTGCTGGCGTTCCTTCCGCAGGAGGTCGACGAGACCCACGTCCATCGCGATGGCGTACTTCACGACCTCGGCGAAGGCGTCGCGGTAGCTCGTTGCCGGCAGCGTCTTGATGCAAGCGAGGTCCGCCACCACGGCTGAGGGCTGCCAGAAGGCTCCGATCGCGTTCTTCGAGCGAGTCCCGTTGATGCCGGTCTTGCCGCCGATGCTCGAGTCGACCATCGCCAGAAGCGTCGTCGGCACACCCACCCAGCGCACGCCGCGCTGCCAGGTGGCGGCCGCGAAACCGGCGAGGTCGCCGACGGTGCCGCCTCCGACCGCGATCACGCACCCGCCGCGATCGAGGCGCTGGCGTTCCAGGAAAGCCAGCACGTCGTGAAGCTGGGCCACGGATTTGGACCTCTCCCCGACCGGCACGACATGGATCGCCGTCCTGAGGCCCGCGCGCTTGATCGACTTGGCAACTTTCGTGGCCCACGGCCGCACGTTCGTGTCGGTGATGATCGCGACGCTGGTCGGGTCGATGCGGGACATGACGCTCTTGAGCTCGCGGTGGACGTTGCTGCCGATGAGAACGGGATAGCTGCCGGTCGCGGAGTCGAGGATCAGTCGGACCATAGCGACACGATCTCCGAAGCGACCACGTCGGCCGGACGGTCTCCATTCACGTGGTGGATCGCCTCCCTGTATCGCGGGAGGCGCAGGCGCAGCAGCTCCTGGAGCTGCTCGGGGGACCGGCCCACCGCGAGCGGCCGGTTCGTGGTACCGCTGGTCCGGCGCCAGATCGTCTCGAACTCGCAGTCGAGGAAAACCGTGACGGCGCGTTCGGCCAAAAGGCGCCAGTTCTGCTCGTCGAGAGGTGCCCCTCCACCGACCGCCACGACAGCCCCTGGCTGAAGGACCGTCGGGAGCAGACGGGACTCGAGGGAGCGGAACGCCACCTCGCCCTGCAACGCAAAGAAGTCGGAGATGGCCATCCCGCATTCGCTCTCGACCACCAGGTCCAGGTCGTGGAATGGGGCGCCCGTGCGCTCGGCCACCAGCAGGCCGACCGCGGACTTCCCGCAGCCCATGAAGCCGATCAGCGCCAGTGGCTTCTTCAGACTCCGCTCGGGTTGGCCGGCATGGTTGGCGCGGAAGCCGGACCGCCGCCCCGACGCTTCTCGGAGACCATGAACACCTGGTCGCGGAAAGCACCCGGGTCCGGCAGGTGGTTGAGCACCTCGGCGCCCTGCGCCCCGGCCGCGTCGACCTCCACCCGGCCGTAACCCAGCATCCGGCCGAGAAGCGACATCCGGGTGGTGCAGTCCTGCACGCGGTCGATCGGGATGATCTTCTCCTGGCGGCCGAAGAAGCCGGTCTCGATCTTGATGCGCTGGTCGGTCAGCGTGTAGGTGGTCGACTGCCAGCGGAGGTAGACGACGATCAGCCACAGGATGGCGAGCGCGATCACCGCGAAGGTCAGGACCGTCCTGAAGTGGACTGGCAGGCTGCTGTAGTTGTCGAGAAGGATCGTGAAGTCTGCCCAGACGACGAGAAGCACCACCACAATCGGGATCCAGAGCGTCTTCGCCAGGAAGATCCAGTGCGGGTGGTGCTTGAGGACCAGGTTCTCGCCGGGAAGCAGCTTGCTCATGGGCGCCTATTTAAGCAGGCCCACTCGGTGGAATTTGAAACAGCACGATCACGGCCCCCGCCGCAAGGTAAGGCCCGTATGCGATCGACCCCTTCATCGACCGGTGCCAGGCGATGACACCGATCGCCACCAGGCCGGCCATCAGCACGCCGTAAAAGAGCGCCTGGATCGTCGGCAGCGGGCCGAGCAGCAAGCCCATGAACAGCGCCAGCTTGACGTCGCCGAAACCAAGCGCCTCGGCCTTGAAGATCGCCGCGCCGGCCAGCGCGAGCACCAGAAAGAGCGCAGCCGCGGCCAGGCCCGTGGCGATGCCCGCCCACCAGGGGGAGCCGAACAGGCTCACCAGCAGCGCAAGCACCATCGAGGGGAACATGACGCGGTCCAGGATCAATCTGTGCTCGAAGTCGAAGAAGATCACCTGCACGAGGACCAGGACGAACACGCTGCGGACGAACAACGGCAGCGAGGGCCCGAAATGGAAGGCGAACGCGAAAAAGAACACGGCGGACAGGATCGGCGGACCGTACACCTGCCAGGGCCGGCTGCCGGGCTCTAGCTCCTCCAGCCGCGCCAGGCGCACCGAGCCCCAGCGCACGAACCACCCTGCCGCGGCGCCGACGGCGGTCCAAGCGATGGTGAAAAGAACGAGGTTCACGGATCGAGAGTCTCGCGCATCTCGGCCAGCGGCGCCACGCGGCCGGTCCAGATCTCGAACGAGCGCGCACCCTGCTCGAGCAGGATCCTCCACCCGTCGACCGCGCGCAGGCCTAAAGACCGCGCCTTGCGGACCAGCGGCGTGCCGCCGGTCACGTACACCAGGTCGACCACCGCGCCGGCGCGGGGCAGCGCCCCCGGTCGGATCGGCATCTCGCCGCGACGCCCGAGGGGCGTCGCGTTGACCAGGAGATCGGCGGACCGCGTGAGCGCCGCGGTGGACGGATCGTCCCAAGCGATCACGTGCCCAGGAACGTCCACGTCATCGGGATGCCTCGAGACGAACGTGACGCGAGCGCCTTCGAGCGCAACCGCGGCGGCCCGCGCGGAGCCGCCGGCGCCGAGGATCACCACGGCCGCTCCTTTCGGCTCGACGCCGGCCTCCCCAACGGCAGCGCGGATGGCGGCGATGTCGGTGTTCGACCCGACAAGCTTCTTTCCATCGCGCCTCACGGTGTTCACCGCACGTGCTTTGACCGCCTCGGCATCGACCTCGTCCATCCGCTCCATGACTGCCTGCTTGTGCGGAATCGTGACGTTCGCCCCGGCCACGTCCCCTTCGCGGAGCCGCGCGACCGCGCGCGCCAGGTCGGCGGGCGCAACGTCGAAAAGCTCGTAGGTCCAGTCCATGCCCAGTGCGCGGAACGCGGCGTTGTGCATGTCGGGGCTTCGCGAATAGGAGATCCCGTGGCCGAGTAAGAAGATCCTCAGCTTCCGCTCACGCCGTACTTAGCCTTGTCGCGCTCGAAGTCCTGGTCGTTCGTCTCGAAGTGCGTCAAGCCCTGGCGGTCGGCGAAGTAATAGAGGTATTGAGTCTGTGGCGGGTTGATGCACGCGAGCAGCGCGGCCTTGCCAGGGTTGGAGATCGGACCTGGGGGCAGCCCCACGTGGATCCGGGTGTTGTAAGGGCTGTTCAGCTGCAGCTCCGCGAAGTTGGGCTCCGGCGTCAGCCGGCCCAACGCGTAGAGCAGGGTGGCGTCGACTCCCATCGGCATGTTGAGCTTCAACCGGTTGTAGTAGACGCTGCACACGTTGCCCCGATCGGTCGAGGTGTTGGCCTCGCGGTCCACCATCGACGCCAGGATGACGATGTTCTGAACCGTCTCGGCCGGACGGGACGCCGTCGGCTGAGCGATCTGGGCGCGCAGGTCGGCCGAGAAGATGACGCCGAACTGGTCGAGCTGCGCTTTGATCAGGCCCCGCACCCCGGCGGCCGGATCTACCAGGTACGTATCCGGGAAGAGGTACCCCTCATAGGGCGCGTCCGGGTTGCCCGCCTTCGCGGGCAGGAACGTGTAGGTCGAAGCCCACGAGGGGTCCTTGGCGGCGGCGATGTAGTCGGCCGCCGTGGCGTAGTTCGGCGCCGATCCAATCTGCTTGCCATCGATGAGCTTTGCCTGCTCGCGCTCCGGGAACCCTTCCGGGAACGTGATCACCTTCTGGTCCGGTTTGGCGTGCTGCAGGTTGGCGACGATCTGCGCGAGCGACATGGTGCTGTTCAAGACGAACGCGCCGGCTTCGAGCTTGGGCCCCGCGCCGGTGACGCGTGTGTAGAGGTCCCAGGCGATGGTGCTCCGGATGAGCCGCAGGTCAAAGAGGTCCTGGCCCACCTGAGACGGCGCTTCTCCGAGATCGATGCGAAACGGCACGGAGTGGCTGCTGGAGGCGATCGGGGTGTTGACGTTGAAGTTCCACCAGTCCAAGGCGCGTGACGTGCCGAAGCCAAGCAGCCCGATCACGATCAGGACCGCTATCAGGCGCCTCATTCGACCTCGTCCCGCTCGAGCGCCGTGATCACCCGCTTGAACTCATCGCCCTCCACGGTCTCGAGGCCACCGGCGGACTCACGTAACAGGAGCACCTGCGACGGGTCGTCGGCCGCCTCGACCAGGTAGTAATGGACTTGCTCGAGGTCGAACGCATCGTGAAGTCGAAACCGGCGCTCGATCCCGCTCTCATCGATGAGGGTGATCGGCTCCAGGTCGTCAGCGGCCACGCTTCCGGTCCAGGTGCGACTGAAGGAGGATCGCGGCGGCCACCCGGTCAACGCTAACCCGGCGCTTCTCCCTGCGCATACCGCCCTCGATCAGCGAGCGCTCCGCCGCCACCGAGGTCAGGCGTTCGTCGACGAGCTCGACGGGCAGGCCTGAAGCGGCGCGCAGCAGGCGGGCCAGCTCCCTCGCCGCCGCCGCTTCGGGGCCGTTGGTCCCGTCCATACGCAGCGGCAGCCCGACGATGATGCGACCCGCCTCGTTCGCCTTGGCTATGCCGGCGAGGCGCGCCGCCAGCGTGTCGCCCGGCTGGGCCGCCACAGTGGTCAGGGCCTGCGCGATCGTTCCAGTCGGATCGCTGATGGCGATTCCGACCCGTTTCGAACCCGGGTCCACCGCCAGCGTCCGCACTACTGGAGTGCTGCGGTCGGACGTGGCTGGCCGCGGCGCTCCACTATGGAGATGGGGCGGGCGAAGGGGTGCTCGTTGCGGGTGGCGCTGCCGTGCTCGAGGGGGCGCCCTGCTGGACCACGTAGTGCAGCGTGATCCGTCCGACCAGCAGGGGCATGAGAGGCAGGGCCAGTGGCTGCTCCTTGATCGAAACGGATCGGATCGGCAAGCGCTCGAGGTAGAACCGCGCCTGGGCCAGTGGACGTCCGACTATCTGCGAGCGGATCTTCGCCTCGTCGAGCTTCGGGGCGACGTACGCCGACGCCGTGCCGACGAACGTGATGTTGCCGCCCTGCAGGGTGCTCAGCACCGAGTAGGTCACCTGAATCGGGCTCTCAGTCAGGAGCTGCTGGTCGTTCGGGACCCTTTGGGTCAGGTAAGTCTGGAAGGCCTTCTGCACGTCGGCGTCGTTATAGAAGTCGCCCTCACCGGTGATCGTCATCGTGCCGCTGAAGGTCGGCACCTTGTCGTTCGGCTGGTGGTCGGTGGTGTACTGGGGCGGGCCGTAAACGATGGTCTCGCTCAGCTTCTCACCGGGCTGTCCGGATCCGACAAGACTCTGCGCGATGGTCTGCTGAAGCTCCTGCTGGAGCTGAGCCCTGCCGGCGTCGAAGTCGGCCTCGGTCATCTGCGGAGTGGACGAGGGATCGGTCCCGCCGCCTGTCGCCTGCGGGTTTGTGACGTGCACCTTGCTTGGGTCGAACGGACCGCAACAATTGAGGATCTGAGTGATGGTGTCCGATCCCACGTTTCCAGACGAACCTGCGGTCACAGCGACGACGTTCACCGTCGCTTGTCCTCCGTTCCACGGCACGATCGTGTCGTTGGACGTCTGCGCAAAGGTGATCCCGTTGGTGTTCATCAGCCTCTGCCCGCGAAGGAACAGCAGACCTGGAGAATTGTTAAACGACGAGCTTTTCAGGTCGT
>DAIPXW010000016.1:0-13790 GCA_036783075.1 Candidatus Dormiibacterota bacterium
CGCAGTCGCCGACGTTGTCGCCGACGTTGTCGGCGATCACGGCCGGGTTGCGCGGATCGTCCTCCGGGATGCCGGCCTCGACTTTGCCCACGAGGTCTGCGCCTACGTCGGCCGCCTTCGTGTAGATGCCACCGCCCAGCCGCGCGAAGACCGAGACCAGGCTAGCGCCGAACGCGAGCCCGACCAGCACGTCGGGGTCCTTGAACACCAGGTAAGCAGCGGCGACGCCGAGCAGGCCCAGCCCGACCACCATGAACCCGGTGACCGCACCGCCGCGGAACGCGACCTGCAAAGCCTTGTTCAGCCCGCCACGGGCGGCTTCCGCCGTGCGCAGATTGGAGCGTACGGCGATGTTCATGCCCACGTAGCCGGCCGACGCCGAGAGAACCGCGCCGACCACGTAGAGGCCGGCGGTCTTCCAGTTGATGAAGAAGCCGATGACCACCGCGATGACGACGCCGATGATCGCGATCACGGTGTACTGGCGGTTGAGATAGGCGGAGGCGCCCTCCTGGATGGCCGCCGCGATCTCCTGCATCCGCGCGTTGCCCGGTGGCATGCGCAGCACCAGGAAAATCAGAACGACGGCGAACAGGACGGCGGCCACGCCGCCGGCGACCGCCCAGAGCGCTGTGTTGGGGTCCACTACCTCTCCCTCATCTGCCCGTCGGTCAAGACGACGGCCGCGGAGCGATAGGGTATACGAACCGGCTAACCGGTAAGGTCGAAACCCTCGAGCCCGCCGGTCGCCTGCGACCACTCCGCGTCCACTCGCTCGACGCGACCCATCCGCGGACCTCGCTCGGCCGCTTGCTTCAGCCGCTCGAGATCGCTACGCCGGCCCTCGGCGACGAACTCCACCGTCCCGTCGTCGCGGTTGCGCACCCAGCCGGTCAGCCCCAGCCCCTGCCCCTCCCTCATGAGGTGGTAGCGAAAGCCCACGCCCTGAACGTCGCCGTGGACGACTCCGTGCAACCGCTCCACCTTTGGAGCTTAAGCCCCTCACCCCTGACCTTTGTCCCGACGGGGAGAGGGAATACGCTGACGACGTGGCGGCCTCCAGCATCGTGGCCATCGGTGACGAGCTTGTGGGTGGCTTCACGCTCGACACCAACTCGCACTGGCTCGCGGAGCGCCTACGGCTATTGGGATTCCCGGTCAAGCGCGTCACGCAGATTCGCGACCGGCCGTACGAGATCGTCGAACAGGTCCATCGCGAGCTCGCCGACCCGGACCTCACGCACGTCTTCTGCTCCGGCGGCCTTGGTCCCACGCCCGACGACCGAACGTTCGCGGCCCTGGCCGAGGCTCTTGGCCGGGAGCTCGTCGTCTGGGAGGAGACGCGGGCGCGCATCGAGCGCCGCGTGAGGAGGATGCACGAGGCGGGTCTTCTCGAGTCGCCCGAGGTGACGGAGGGCAACCTGCGCATGGCGCGCATCCCCGCCGATCCCGCCCACGTCTTCAAGAACCGCCGCGGCATGGCGCCCGGTGTCGTCTACGAGGCGGGCGGAAAGCGCATCTTCGTGCTGCCAGGCGTCCCGCTCGAGATGAAGGGGATATTCACGGAGGAGCTGGAGCCGCAGTTCCTGTCCGAGGGCTCCGCGGCGACCGTTCGCGAGCTGCGCTTCACGTTCGCCGTGGAGGCTCGCTTCTACCCGTTGATGACCGAGCTGGAGCAGTCGTTCCCCGACGTGTCGGTGGGCTCGTACCCGAACTTCGAGACGAAGGAGCTCGTCATCCGCTGCCTGGGAACCGACCCCAGGCGGGTCGATGAGGTGATCGAGGTCGTGCGCCGCCGCTCCGCCCAGCTGGGCATGAACGCCGGCTAGCTCAAGAGCTTTCTCTCGAGCAGCGAACGCTCGGCAGGGTTCTGGCACAGCTCCAACGCTCTCACCCGGGCTTCGCGAGCGCGCGCTTTTTCGCCGAGCTGGTCGAGGAGCTCGGCCCGTGTGGAGTGATAGAGGTGATAGCCCTCGAGCGACAGGGCGAGGTCGTTGACCTCGCCGAGCGCAACCTCGGGGCCGGCAAAGCGGCTCAGCGCCACCGCGCGATTGAGCCGCACCACGGGGCTGTCGGCGAACCCGAGCAGCGCGTCGTACAGCAGCACGATCTGATGCCAGTCGGTCTCATCCCACGAAGATGCCTCCGAGTGGACCGCGGCGATCGCCGCCTGCAGCTGGTAAGCACCCGACCGCCGCATCGCGCCCGCGCGCTCGAGCAGCCGGATCGCCTCCGCGATGGCCGCCTGATCCCAGAGCCGGCGGTCCTGGTCGGGCAGCAGGACCATTTCCTGTGACGCGTCGAAGCGCGCCCGCGAGCGCGCGAGATGGAGCTGCATCAGCGCGAGCAGGCCAAGGACCTCGGGCTGGTCGGGCATGAGGCGAGACACCAGGCGGGTGAGCCAGATCGCGTCCTCGGCGATGTCTCGCCGCATCGCGGCCGACGGCCCGCGGCTCAGGTATCCCTCATTGAACATCAGGTAGAGCACGGCGAGCACCGCGTCGAGCCGCGCCGCGACCTCCTCGCCCTGCGGTACGCGATAGGGGATATTCGCGGCCACGATCTTGCGCTTGGCGCGAACGATGCGCTGGTACATCGTCACCTCGGAGACCAAGAAGGCGGCCGCTATCTCAGCGGTGGTGAAGCCAGAGACGGCCCGCAGCGTCAACGCGACCTGCGCCTCCTGCGCCAGCGCCGGATGGCAGCACGTGAAGATGAGCCTCAAGCGGTCGTCGGCCTCGTCCGCCGGGGTCGCCACGCCGAAGGCTTGGGAGGATTGCGCACGCTCCAGAATGGCGATCTTCTCCTGGTATCGCTGGTCGCGGCGCAGGATGTCGATGGCGCGGCGCCTGGCCGTGGTCATCAGCCACGCCCCCGGGTTCTCGGGAACGCCTTGAAGGGGCCATTTCTCGAGCGCCGCCACGATGCTGTCCTGGACGACCTCCTCGGCGAGGTCGAAGTCCCCGAGGAGGCGGACCAGTGCGCCGGTGAGCCGGCCCGCCTCTTCCCGGAAGACGGCCACGACCGCGGCATCGGTGGCCGCCGGTGGGTCGTTCGGGCTCAGTGGTCCACGACCGGCCGCACTTCCACGGTGCTGCCGCCGGGCCACGACTTCGCCATCGACAGAGCCTCATCGAGGTCCTTGACCTCTACGACGGCGAAGCCCCCGATGACCTCTTTGGCCTCGATGAAGGGGCCGTCGGTGATCGTCACCTTGCCGTTCTTGTGGCGGACCGTGGTCGCGGTGCCAGGCCCGCGAAGCTCCTCACCGCCGACGATGCGGCCGGCCTTGCTGTGCTCCTCGAACCAATGGTTGACGCGCTGATAGGCGGTTTCCATCTGCTCTTTGCTCAGCTTTTCCCACTGCTCTTGCTCTTCGGTGGAGCCCGCGAACATCAGGACGTACTTCATTCCGAACCTCCAGGCCGGGCGGTCATTGGCGCCGCTTCACCAACACGACGAACGAGGCGTCCCGGAATCGACAGCCTCATGAGCCGGTGAACTCGGGTTCTTGCTTGCTCAAGAAGGACATGATGCCGATTGCCGCGTCGGTGGTCAGCGCGGACCGCGCGAAGTTCTCGGACTCGATGGCGAGGGCGTCGTCCACCGGCAGGTCCTGCCCGCGCAGCACGGCGTCCTTGATCATCGCGATGGCGAAGGTGGCGGCTTTCGCGAGCCTGGCGGCCAGCTCGTCAACCGCGGCCTGAAACTCGTCCGGCGCGACCGCCCGGTCCACCCACCCGACAGCCTCGGCCTCGCGCGCGGACAGCCGGGTGGACTCGATCAGGTAGCGCATTGCCTTCGCTTTGCCGATCAACCGCGGCAGGCGCTGCGTGCCTCCCGCGCCGGGGATGATGCCGAGGGAAGATTCCGTCTGGCCGATCCGCGACCTCCCGTCCTCGACCATGAGGCGGTAGTCGCAGCACAGAGCAAGCTCGCTGCCGCCACCGAGAGCGTGGCCGTTGATCGCAGCGATCACCGGCTTGGGGCAACGCTCGATGGTCGAGAAATGGGCATTCATACGCTGCATGAAGGATGTGACCTGCGCCTTGGCGTCGGGCGCGCCGCGATCGATGCTTCCGAGCGCCGTCAGGTCGGCGCCGACGCTGAAGTACTTCTCGTACTCGGACGCCAGCACGATGGCGCGCACAGATTGGTCCGCTCCCAGCTCGTCAAAAGCGGCCGCCAGCTCGCTCATCAGGTCCTCGGCGATCGAGTTGTTGCCCTTGCGGTGCATGACGACACGCGCGACCGCACCCACACGTTTGACGTCGACGCACTCGCCCATCAGGCGGTGAACAGCGGGATGCCGCCGGCGACCTCGATCACGGCGCCGGTGATATAGCCCGCCTCGTCCGAGCAGAGGAAAGCGATCGTGTTGGCGATATCGTCCGGCTGGCCGAAGCGCTTGAAGACGGTCCTCGCCTTGAATCGCTCGTACATCGGGTTCGTCTCCGCGGCCGCCTTTCCGGCCTCGGACTCGATGATGCCCGGCGCGATCGCGTTGGCCGTGATGTTGTGGCGGCCGCCTTCGAGCGCGGCCGTCTTGGCAAGCCCGATCAGCGCAGCCTTGGTCGCGGAGTAGCTGGCCTGGCCGAAGCCTCCCAACGTCCCCGCCACGGACGACATGAAGATGATGCGGCCCCACTTGTGCTCGACCATGTACGGCCAGACCTCCCTGGTGCAGTTGAAAGCACCGGTGAGGTTCACGCGCACGTCCCGGTCCCACAGCTCGTATGACTGGTTGGGGATCTGCGCCGCGTGGTCGAGCGTGGCTGCGTTGTTGATCAGGATGTCGATCCGGCCGAACTCGTCGCGGACCTTTTTCATCACGTCTTTGATCTGGTCTCGATTGGTGACGTCCATCTTGATCGCGAGCGATTTGCGGCCCATCCTGCGGATCTCCTCCGCGGTCTGGTTGGAATGGACCCAGCCCTGTGACACGGCGACCTGCGCCAGCATGCTGCCCTGCGCCTCGGCGGTCTTCTGCAGATCGGGGTCGTCCTCGACGAGCACGTCGGTGATGACGACGTCCGCGCCCTGGCGCGCGAGCGTCAGCGCGTCCTGGCGGCCGAGACCGCGCGAGGCGCCGGTGACGATCGCGACCTTGCCTGTCAAATCGAACATGTTGCCCTCCGTACCCTCCCCGCAGAGCGGGGGTGAGCTAGCTGATCTTGATGGTGCCGCGCGACCCTGAGATCGCGCGTGAGATGACGAGTCTCTGAATCTCCGCCGTGCCTTCCCAGATCTGGTAGATCTTGGCGTCGCGAAACCACTTCTCGACCGGGTACTCCTTGATGTAGCCGTAGCCGCCCAGGACCTGGATCGCGTCGGTGGTCACCTCCATCGCCACGTCGGCGGCGAAGCACTTCGCCATCGATCCTTCGGCGCGCTCGAACGGGCGGCCCTGGGTCGCCATCCAGCCGGCTCGCCACGTGAGCAGGCGCGCGGCGTCGATCTTCATCGCCATGTCGGCGAGCTTGAAGCCGATCGCTTCGTGCTGCCACAGCGGCTTGCCGAACTGCTTGCGGTCGAGCGAGTACTCGAGTGCGAACTCGTAGGCCGCCCGAGCGATGCCGAGCGCGCCGGCCGCCACGCCCGGCCGGGTCGCCTCGAGCGTCATCAGCGCGCCGAGGGCGCCAGGACCGGCGTTGTCTGCCCCCGGCTCGCCGCCGAGGCGGTGATCGAGCGGCACGTGGCAGTCTTCGAGGATCACCTGCGCCGTGTGGCTCGCGCGAACGCCGAGCTTCTGCTCCTTGCGTCCCATGCGTAATCCGGAAGTCCCTTTCGGGACGAGGAAGGAGGCGATGCCGGCCGGCCCCTTCGACGGGTCGGTGTTGGCGTAGATCACGTGGTAGTCGGCGATCCCGCCGTTGGTGCAGAACTGCTTCGTACCGTTCAGCACGTAGCCGTCGCTCACACGCGTTGCGCGCGTCTTCATCGAGAGCGCGTCGGATCCCGAGTCTGGCTCGGTGAGGCCGAGGCCGCCGATCACTAGCCTGTCGGGGTTGGTGAACTCGGGCAACCAGCGCTTCTTCTGCTCGTCCGTCCCGCTCGAGCGGATGCCCGCCATGGCCAGCGCCATCGACTGGATGCAGACGGCGATTCCGGCGCAGCCCCAGTGCAGCTCTTCGTTTACGAGCAGCTCGGTGAGGTAGTCCAGGCCCTGGCCGCCGTACTCCTCGGGGATGAACGCCGCCGGCGTCAGGCCGATCCTGTGCGCCTTCTGGACGACCTCGTACGGAAACTCCTCGGACTCGTCATAGCGCGCGGCGACCGGCCTGATCTCTCGCACCGCGAACTCGTGCGCCAGATTCCGGATCGCTTCCTGCTCCTGGGTGAGGGAGAAGTCCAGAGTCAAAGTATTGCGCCCTGCGCGCGCCCGGCCGTCATCGTGCAACCTCCGCGACCGATTTGGTCAGTACCGGCTCGCCCCGCTGGTTGACCGCGCGAAGCGCAAGCCCACCCGCGCCGTCGGGATCAGCTGTGAACGTGACGGTGTCACCTGGGACGACCATCGCCGCGAACCGGCAGTAGAGCCGCCGCAGCTTCTCGGGCCCGCCGGCCGCATCGGCGGCGACCGTGGCCATCAAGCCCATCTGGAGCATCCCATGGGCGATCAGGCCGGGGAGGCCCACCGAGCGCGCGAATTCGTCGTCGAGGTGGATGGGGTTGCTGTCGCCGGAAGCTTCGGCATAGGCGGCGATCTGCTGTTTCGTGAATGTCACGGTGCGAGCGGTCACGACCTGATCACGAACAGCGCTTTCGAATGGCACAGCGCGGCACCCCTCTCGTCCTTGGTATCGGTCTCGAAGGTGACAAACCGCATGCCCCGGCGGCTGACGTCGGAAGCGACGCGGCCCTGGGAGCTGACCGTCTCGCCTGGGCTCGGGTGACGCGCCCACGTGAACTCCTGGTCCGCATGGAGAAGCTTCGCGAAGTCGACCGCGGCATCCGGGTCGCCGAACAGCTGCGGTGCCGTGATGCCCAGGGAGTAGACGGCGGCGAACGTCGGCGGCACGACACCCCCCGGCTCGGCGCCGATCGCCCTGGCGAACGCGTCGGCGCGTCGCTCGTCGATCTGGAAGCTGACCGGTGGATATGTTCGCCCGGCTACACCTTCACCAGCTTCCCCACTCGGCACGCGCTACAGGTTAAAGCCCCTCGGGCAAGGACCTGTTGGGGCGGAGGCGCGCGAGCACCCGCCGCACCAGGAGCGGGCGCAGCGAAGTCCACGCCTCCATCACCGATGACCGCGACGACTCTGCGACCTCGGCCGGGGCGTAGGCGGCGACGACGAAACCCTGTGCCAGGGCGCCGACCGGTTCAGACGCCTCGGGGAAGCTTCGCTGGAGCCGCCGGCCGAGCTCGAACGGAGTCTCGCCCGGCCTGCGTTTGGCGCCGGCCAGCTCCGACAGCCTGAGCGTGCGTCTCCAGACGCCCATCACAGTGCGTGGTCGAAGGTATCGGGCCACGCCCGCGAAGAGGATGAGTAGAAAAGCCACGACCAGCGCGATGATCTTGGTCAGCGTGCCGGCGTCCGGGGCGCCGATCCTGAAGCCTGTCTGGCCGGACCCGCCCGGGTTGTTGGGATCCCGGAAGCCGCGCGGGATGCCGGTCGGCGAAGGCACGCTGCCGGAGCCCGTCGGGGTCGTGCCCCCGAGGACCACGCAGTTGTCGCGCAGGCACACCGTCTGGCCCTGCGTTCCGCGAGGTATGGGCTGGTAGGGGTAGCTCGTGTCTGGCGTCGGTTCGAAGGTGATCCAGCCGTACCCGGGAAAGTAAGACTCGACCCAGGTGTGCGCGTCCTCGCCCCTCACGACGAAGTCCTGCGTCGAGCTGTCGTAGGTGCCGGGTCCGAAACCGTTGACGAGGCGTGTCGGAATGTTGAGCGACCGCAGCATGTCGCCCATCGCCGAGGCGAAGAACTGGCAGTAACCGGTCTTCGAGTCGTGGAGGAAGAAGTACAGCGGGTCCTCACCGGGAGGCGTCGTCGGCGGGTGGAGGGCGTAGTTGTAGTTGCTCCGGAGAAAGGTCTCGATCGCGATCGCAGCGTCGTAGGGATTGGTGGCATTGGCCGCCGCCACGACGCTCACCGCGAGGCCGTGGATGTACGCCTCCACTTCCGGCGAACGGTAGCCGGCGTCGGGGAGGCCCATGAATGGTGCCAGCCAGTCCGGGTATGACGTGCTCGCGGCGCGGAGCTCGGCCTCCGTGGCGATCGAATAACCGACCTTGACCTTGTAGGAGCCGGCCGAAGTCGGCGGCTGAACGGTCTGCAGGCGATCGATGGACGTGAGGAGCCCGGTGCTCTCACTCTGTGGAAGCTCCACCTCAAGCGCGACCGACGGGCGGTCGACCTTGTCCAGCTGTCCTGGGTAGAAGAGGATGTTCGAGTTGCCGACCGGTGGGCGGAGCATCTTCACGTCGACCTCGGCATATGCCTGCTCCTGGTACTGCTCGATAAGCGGCGGCGCCTGGTCCTTCGGAATCGGCTGAACGACGCCGGGAGGGCCCGCTGCGTACGTCCACTCCCTGTTCGCTGTGGTGGTCACGTTCACCCCGCGGAAGTAGACGGGCGTCGAGAAGTCGCCCACCTTCGTGTACGTGAAGACCGGGTCGAGCGTCTGGGTCAGAGGGCCGCCAAGCGGAACGTCGGTCCTGAAGCCGGTGAATCCCCCGCCGGGCCCGTTGTTCAGCGAGAACGCGCCCGGGTGGCTCAGGCGCTGCTGCAGCTGGGCCCAGTTCGAGAACAGGCTCGACTCCATCTGCGTGGTGCGATCGACGGTGGACATCGGAGGCAGAAGGATGCCGAGCACGATCAGCGCGGCCATCGCGACCAGTCCGCTCTCCCAGAAGTCCCAGCGCGCGTCGCCAGTCAGCTTGACCTGCGCTCGGTTCGCGCTGGCGATCGACGAGGTGTAGTTCGTCCAGAGCAATAGGGCCAGGGTCAGCACGAGGATGGTGAGCACGTAGCCGTTCTGGTCGCCGGAAACGGTGTCGTTGAGCAGGTTCGTGGCGAACGCCGCCGCGCCGGGTATGAGCCCGAGCATCGGCTTCTTCCAGCGGAGGACGCACCAGCTCAGCCACGCCCCAGCGATCCAGATGAGCCAGCAGATCAAGAAGAGGTAGAAGGAAGTGTCGTTGAGCGCGGAGCCGTCGTTGATACGACCCCACCAGATGCCGATCAGCTGCTGGTTCAAGACGTCCGTCGGGTGCTGGGCATGGATCGCGGGCGCGGCGCCGATCGCTGCGACCACCGGACCAAGCACCAGGCCTGCGCCCAGCGCCGCCGGCCACGGAACAGGCAAGACCGCCAGCAAGCCGAGCAGCACCGCCGCACCGAGGCCGATCAACGGTACGACGTCGATGCCAGGGATCCCGACCGCGCTCGCGGTGGAGCGCGCGACCGCGAACGTGATGAGGAACACCATGGCCGCCGACCACACCACGCCCCCGCCGAGCGAGGATCTCGCGCCGTCCAAAAGACGGCCCGGGAGGAGCTGGAGCCGGGTGCTAGGCGATGCGGATTGCATCCCTCGTCCTCACCAGGCGGGCGAAGTCGTCCCCGCGGCGCACCACGTAGAGATCGACGTCCTGGCCCAAATCGAAGCTCGGGTTCTGGTCGGGGCCGCCGAAGCTCGCCACGTCGAGGTAGAACACGATCATCGTCGAACGACGGCCGCGAACAGCCTGGAGGAGGCGGACCCACTCGGGGTCGGCACTTGGAGTGATGACCGCGATGGCGCGGCGCGGGAGCCGGCGGATCTTGTCCCAGGCTAGGGTCTGCGTCAACGGCGTCCGCCCGTCCGCCTGGGCGACGGCCAGGTAGTCGAGGATCAGCCTGTCCTGGCGCACGGCGCGGTGCGGTTCCAGGATCGTGCCCTTGCCGTCGTTCGCTATGAGACCCACCTGGCGGCCCCTGCTGTGCACCTGGGACGCCATCGATGCTGCCAGGCTCACCGCGTATTCGACGGTCGAGTCCTCCCCCTCGCCGAAATGAACGTTGCGGTCGAGGTCGAGCAGGATCCATAGGTCGGTCGTCAGCGGCTGCTCGAAGGTTTTCGACATGAGACGGCCGTGGCGGGCGGACAGCGCCCAGTGGATGCGCCCGAAGCTGTCGCCGGTGGTGTAGTCGCGGACGCCGCCGGTCTCCGGTGGGTAGTCGGCCCACGCCCCGAGGCTCTGCGAGCTGCCGACCTGCTGGGTGCTCGGGGTCATGAGATCGGGGATCGGCCGTACACGTGGATACACCAGCACCGAGGTGCGCTGCGTCAGCTTCAGCTCCTTCTCGAAGAGGCCGAACGGCTCACGCACACGCAGCGAGGTAGGCCCGAACGCCATCCAGCCGCGGCGGCGGTAGACTCCGCGCGCCTTCCAGCGCACGAGCTCACCGCCGACCGAGATGACGCGCCCGGGCTGGTAGTCGGGGATCTGGCTCAGGTCGCGGACCTCGACCCACGGCGCCGGCACCCAGCCCGAGCGGCGCACCTCGATGGTCTCCTCGAAAGCCTCGCCGACGGTCGGCGTGCCGGGGTCGAGGCGGCGTGTGAAAGACATGCCGCGGATCGCCACCCGCGGCCAGGCCCACGCGACCAGGAACAGCAGGCAGAGCGCGTACGCGAAGGCGTAGGCAGGGCGGATCGCGGTCAGGTACGTGAAGAAGAGCAGGACGCCGAGCGCACCGGCGAGAGCTACCTTGCTCATTGAGCTACCAGGATCCTGGGCGGCTACCCGTCGTATGCCATCTGTGGAACGTGCTCGCGCTCGAGAAGCCCGGCGACCAGCTTGCCGGCGCTCTGGCCCTGCATCTCGGCGTTGGGCCGCAGGATGATGCGATGCGCCAGCACCGGCTCGGCCAGCGCCTTTATGTCGTCGGGAAGCACGTAGCTCCGGCCCTGCACCGCGGCCAGAGCCTGGCTCGCGTGGTAGAGGTTGAGGGTGCCGCGCGTGCTCGCGCCAAGGGCGACCTCGGGGTTGCCGCGCGTGCGTCCGACGAGCCGGGCGATGTATTCGCGAAGCTCGGGCTTGACGAACACGTCCCGTACCGCCACCTGCGCCGCTTTCAGCTCGTTCGGCGAGACGACCGGCTGGAGCTCGAGCATCGGCGACTCGACCTTGTGCTGGCCCAAAAGTGCGGCCTCTTCCTTCTCTGAGAGGTAGCCGAGGCGCACCTTCATCAGGAACCGGTCGAGCTGCGCTTCGGGCAGCGGGAAGGTGCCGGAGTACTCGACGGGGTTCTGCGTCGCCATGACCATGAACGGCTTGGGTAGCGGGTGCGTCTCGCCGTCGATGGTGACCTGGCGCTCCTCCATCGACTCGAGCAGCGCCGCCTGGGTCTTGGGGCTGGCCCGGTTGATCTCGTCGGCGAGGAGGATCTGTGCGAAAACCGGCCCCGGCCGGAACTCGAAATCGTCGAGCTTCTGGTTGAACGCCCGCACGCCGGTCACGTCGGACGGGAGGAGGTCGGGGGTGAACTGGATCCGGCGGAACGAGCAGTCGAGCGAGCGGGCGAGCGCCTTGGCCAGCATCGTCTTGCCGACACCTGGCACGTCCTCGATGAGGAGGTGGCCTTCGCAGAGCAAGGTGACGAGGCAGAGGCGGATCTCGTCTTCTTTGTTGACGATGGCGCGGCTGACGTTCGCCATGAACGCGTCGGCGACGCGGGTTACGACTTCGGCTGCCCCCATTCCGGCGATTATAGGTTCGCCATGTCCCGGTCCCATCGCAGTCAATACGTTTGCTGGGTACATTTGGTTTCGGGGCGCGTTACGCCAGGCCAGGCCGCGACGTGATCACTAGCGCAATGAAACTCTGGCTCGGCGCGATCGTCCTGGCAGCCCTGGTCGCCTGCGGTTCGGCCAGTCCAGCGGTGGGCGCGCCGCTGACCGCGAGCCAGCTCAAGTTCGCCGTCATCGACCATGTCGGCCCGCCCGTCTACTGCGATCCGGACTTCTACCCGATCGCGCGCGAGGGCGGCGAGCAGGCAAGCGCGCTGACGAGGTACGACCAGATCAAGGCCGACGCCGAGGCGTTTGCCGCGATCACGGCTCACGAGCACCTGCCGACGGACCAGCTCAGCGACGCCCAGAAGCTCACGCTGTATCGGGCCTGGAAGCTTCTCAACGCGCTGGTCCTGGCGCAGGGCGGGAACGACTTCACGTTCCAGTACCGCATCAGGTCTGCGGGCGCGTACAGCATGGTGACGGGAACGGTCCGGGTCGACGGCGTGGTCAGCGTGAGCTCGCGCGCCACGACCGGTGCGCCCAACTGCCCGATCTGCCTTGCCGCCGCCACGATCATCGCCACGCCGAATGGACCCGTGCGAGTCACGGACGTGCGGCCCGGGATGCTGGTCTGGACCGCCTCGGCGGACGGGACGCGGATCGCCGCGCCCGTGCTCGAGACGGGCAGCGTCGAGGTTCCCGCCGGTCACTTGATGGTCCACCTCGTGCTCGCCGACGGACGTGAGCTCCTGGCGTCGCCCGGCCACCGCGCCGCCGACGGGAGGCAGCTGGGCACGCTTGCGGCCGGCGAGCAGCTGGACGGCTCGACGATCGTCCGCTGGGAGCTGGTCCCATATACGGGCGACCGGACCTACGACCTGCTGCCCGCCGGCCCCACCGGTACGTATTGGGCGAATGGAATCCTGCTGGCGAGCACCCTTGCTCATCAAGGCAACGCGTAAACCACCCAGTTCTCTGTGAAATCCGGTCCGTCGGCCTGCCAGGCGAGGCAGTCCGACCGGCCGTTGGCAAGACCTACGATCACAGGCCACTCGAGTTGGCGGGCACTCGCGACTGCAGAAGGCGGATGACTCATATCGAGGACGACCTCGAGATGCTGCTGCACCGACTTGCCGCCGACCTCGTCGGTGCCGCTCAACGGTCCCGCCGCGAAGTTGCCGATGAAAATCAGTGGCCGGTCGGTTCGCAGGTCCCAGGCGCGCACCAGCACGAGCCCTGATCGCCCAGCGTCCGTGACGTACGTCTGGTAGAAGTACGTGCCCCAAGCCGTGGGAAAGTTGCCATTGCGCTCAGCTGCGGTCGTGGGCCGTGGCCATCCGGGAACACCGTACACCGGCCCGGCTCCATACAACCCGTTAGCCTCAGGGCCGTCGGGACACGGGTCACTCGCCTGCAGTCGCGAAAGGTTCAGCGGCCGGGCTTCAAGCTGCGCAAGCTCCGCGCGATAGGCATCCTCTGCAGGTGTTGCGTTGTGAAACGCATTCCAGTCCTGCACCAGCCGGCCCCCGATGAAGATACCGACGACCAGCGCGATCAGGACAAACACTGCAACGAGCGACAGTGGAGCTCGTAGACGAAGCATCAATCCTTCCCTCCTCCGTCGACCCGGGCTCTCGACGAGCATTGCCTGCACGACACGCTCGGGAAGGCCGGAAGTCGACGGTGCAATGTCGTCAACAGCAGAATGGATGTCGGTTCGCAGACTCACCCGAGTGCCTCCTGAATGGAAAGGTCCGGACGCAATCGCTTGATGGCGCGATACAGCCGGGCTCGCGAGGCGCCTACAGAGGTGCCGGCGACGGCGGCCACTTCCTCGAGCGGCATGTCCAGGTAGAAGTAGAGGACGACGACGAGCCGGTCTTCATGAGAAAGCCGCGCCATGGCGCGGCGCAGGTCGGCACCGCGCAACGCCCGCTCTTCGGCTGAACCGACCGATATCTCTTGAGGAATTCCGAGGTTCACAACCGAGGCCCACTTGTTGCGGCGGGCGTTGCGGCATTTGTTGGCGACGACGCCCAGAAACCAGGGCCGCAGGCGGCCCAC